>JAYUGZ010000619.1:0-3770 GCA_043767465.1 Cyanobacteriota bacterium | reverse complement strand
GCAAATCGCGCTTTGTAAAGTCCGGGACTATAATAAAAACCGTTTGTCGAAATTGTAGTTGAGTCAGGAGCAGTCCAAGTAACTCTGATTCGGACATTTTCAAACGGATTTGTGTAATTACCATTGAGATTAAAATCTATTTCCTTAACTCCAAAGCCTCCTTTTACTATTAACGAACCGCCGGGAGTCGGAGTCGGAATTGGAGTTGGTGTCGGAATTTGAGTTGTATCGACAATAGTCAAAATAGCACTAGAAATCGCTCCTAGATCTGCTCCATTAGTGGGATTATTCAGACTTAAATTAACTGTTTCATCACCTTCAATTGCTGAATCATCAACAAGTGAAATAGTGAAATTTTGAGTAGTTTCGCCAATCCCAAAATTCAAAGTTCCCGATGTCTGGTTGTAGTCGCTGCCAGCATTAGCCGTGCCATTATTTGTGCTGTAACTGACAGCAGCAGCCAGATTGTTAGCATCGCGAATTACGGTAATTGTGGCAAATGTACCGTTTTCATTAACGCTGTAGCTGGCGTTGCTGAAGTTAAATGTGCCTGGATTGTTGAGGTTAATGATGAAAGTTTGGTTAGCGGAAGTATCGACACCGCCGTTATCTGTACCGCCATTATCTCTGAGGTTTAAAGTAATATTAGCACTGCCGATCGCCCCCGGCACCGGTGTAAAGCTTAATGTGCCCGCCTCTGCGAGCGCAGGTAATACGCTAAACAAAGCAGCATTATCATTCCCTACCACTTGAAAAGCCACAGTTTGTCCCGATTCGTTGGCGGGGCCCGCAGCAATCCCAGTTGCCCATCCAGTGAGGGTTTGCGGGCCGGATTTGCTGCTGAAAGTGCGATCGGCCCCTTTGACAAACGAAGGTGCATCGTTGACTGGATTAACTGCGATCGAATATGTCAAACTATTAGTGCTAAACGCCGTTGTTCCCCCAGTTACTGAAGCATTAACCCCCGCAGTACCGCTACCCACTCCATTACTTCCATCCCACCCCCGAAAAGTAATTTTTGGTTCGCTTCCGGGAGTGCTGTAATAGTCTGGGTTGGGTACAAAGCGGACTTTCGCAGGCGTTACCAGAGAAACTTTTGTCAAGTTGATGTTAGCTTGGGCTGAGGTTGTGGTGTCACCGAGGAATAGAAAATTAGGAGTTTCATAAGGATCGATCGCGCCGATAAATGCCGAATAATCTCGCAGCGGGCCGGTTAGTATAACATTGTTCCCGTCTGAAACAAAGTAATTGTCACCTAGAACTCTTAGAGTGTAGTTAGTAGCAATATTTGTGTTGTAAGAAGCATTTTCTGCTGCCACAAATAAGCCGTTGGGTTGTCCGCCTGGATTCGGAGTAATGTTGTCGCCTTGGGCAAAGATATTACCGGAAGTTGCCGATAGCTGTTGGAAACCGATTTCAATGGCTTTGCGATCGCTAGTAACCGCAACAATACTAAAACCAGCCCGATTTGGATTTGTGCGGGATTCCGAGATAATTTGCAGATTGAAAGACAAGCTAAATCCCGAATTGCGATCGAGCGGAGGAAATGACGGATTTGAAGGATTTTTTGTATACCCAGCATAGATGCTATCGGCAGCAGTGCTGTTTAAATTAGCTCCATTCCCACTAAATATTTCTGAAGCAGTAACGCTGGGAGTGGCAGGATTTAAGTTAGTCAAAGACAGCCAATTTTGAAAGTTGGGAGTATTGCCAAGCAAGCCATTATAAAGACGAGTCAAGCCAATAACTGTTGCTGAACTTTCCGACACTGTGCCGAAATTTGTCCAAGTATTGCTAGTAGTTGAAAATTGCCAATTTCCGTTAGTATTGTCTGCGGCGGTGACTGCGACACCCAAAGCATCGCCATTAGCGTCAGCGCCTAACTCGCTAGTGATGGCAAAAATACTAAAGCCTGTGTTAGCTGCGTTGGCTATGTCTTCATTAATCGGGGGAAGTGTATTAAAATTAGAATTTGCCAAAGTCGGAGCGCTATTGACTTGCGGGTTGCGGAGGCTATTAATATAAATCGTGTTAATTCCGCCGTTGGGCAAACCCAAGGAACCGGGACTGTTGACAGCATAATTAGCAGTTCTGTTGACGCCGCCAAGAGCGCTAGAAAACTCGACATTGCGCCCGTTTCCGGGTGCAGGAATTTGCACCTTAGCTGCATTCCCAAAGGCTCCGTGGGTTCCCGATGTCCTCCAGGCGATCGCATCTACTGTATTGAGATTTGTAGTGCTAGCATTATCAACATAAACAACATCCGAAGCGGCGAAATCTCCATCAAAATTGCCTACTGGGAGCAGCTTTATCAAAAATCCACCTTCGGGACTCAATCGAATGTTCCAATCGTTATCTGTTCCCAACGGTATGGGGTTGTAGGCAATCAGTTGATTGGCGGGCGAACCGCCGATCGCAATTATTGTACCTGCTTTAAACACAGGAGCAATACTCGCCATATTAGTAAATCTGTAAGCCGAATATTTAGCTGTTGTTGGGGCAGTTGAGTCGCCAAAAAAATAGCTCTGAAGCTGGGTAGCTGTTAAATCTTCTGTCAGCAGTAACTCTACATATTCATTGCCAGTCAAGTCTCCGGTAGCGCGCCGGAATTCGTTAATAATTATCTGTCCCATCTAGATGCACCTAAATTAGAGATAAAAATCTGATAAACTGTACAAAAAACATTCACCTGCTTGCAACACTCAAGCAGTCCTAGGGTGCGTCAGATTGTTTTCTTGAAATCTACAACTAAATGTGAATATCTGACGCACAATAACAGAGATATTGCTAATAATTTGTGTGAATTGATTAAACAAAAATGCGATAGTTTTAATTTACCAAAATAAATTATTCGTGTCAAGCATCCGGTTTAATAAATAAATTTTATCAATAATATAATTTATATTTATACGATTATATCGATCGCAAATTTAAATCAAAAAACCCCCTAAATTATATAGTGTCTTACAGAAAAACTCTCATAAAAGTTTGTAGCAAGGACGAAGAGTCCCGATCAACTAAAAGCCCGCGGAGAGGACTGAAGTCCTCACTACGAACTTTATGATATTTGTAGTGAGAACATAAATCAGCAAATATTTAAACAGAGAAGAAATCTCCAGGGCCGAGGAGGTTAGGAGCAACGCCTGTCAAAGAAGCTAAAACTTCACCGCTGCTGGCTACACTAATTAATGCGCCGTTAGTTCCAGCCGAAATTGAGAGCTGTCCGAAAGTCAAGCCGTTAATTAATTGCACAGTATCTTGACCTTTAGTGAAATCAGAGATGGTATCAACTCCAAATCCTGCACCTAAAACAAATACATCGTTTCCCAAACCACCGATCAAAGTGTCGTTTTCCAAGCCGCCGATGAGGGTGTCATCACCTTTGCCACCGTAAAGGGTGTCATCACCTTTGCCACCGTAAAGGATATCGTTGCCTTTGCCACCGTAAAGGACATCGTTGGATCGCAAACCCGTGAGTGTGTCATCGCCATTAAAACCGTTGAGGGTATCGCTGCTGGGAGTGCCTGTGAGGTAGTAGTTGCCTGAAGTGCCGTTGATAACGTTTGGGGGGTTGTTGATGCCGCCTGGAGTGTGGGTTATGTGAGCAACGAAGATGTCACTGCTATTGTTAGTGTCCCCCGGCACGAGGTTGTTGGCAGAAGAATCAAACGCCACAAACCTCCCGTCGGCTGAGATGGAGGGGTTTAAGGAAGCAGTGTTCCCCGAATTGCCGGCTGAGTCTACAGAGACGCGGGTGGTGGTATTGGTTA
>JAYUGZ010000618.1:0-1434 GCA_043767465.1 Cyanobacteriota bacterium | reverse complement strand
ATGTCCACCCACATTATCGCTCGCCCTCACGAAAACTTGGAGTACGTGCTGCCCATTCGCTACACCGAAGCTGTAGAACAGTTCCGCGAAGGCGTGAGTGGCATTCGCCCCCTCAACAGGTCTTAAGAATTGCGATCGGCTGTTAGGGGCGTTTGGTAATTTAAAAATTAAAAATTAAAAATTGCGATGTTTTTAACCGTAGCATTTTTAATTTTTAATTGATGCGATCCTGGGATATTGGTTATTAGTCATCAGTCATCAGTCATCAGTGATTAGGTAGACGAAGAACTCTAAAATGCGGATAGCGGACTGAGCTAGTCATACGCTAGAAATCAAATAGACACAATGGTACACTTGTAGACAAACACTCATAGTGTGCCATGTTCAAACCCTGCGCGATTTGCGAAAAAGCTTGGACTTTCAGTATCAAATCACTACTTATTTATGCAAAAACCACGCAACAATAAGTAGAAGATTTAAATGTTGATGGGATCCTAAAAAATCACAAACTAGCGCAGGCAATAGCTGACTGTGGATTCTCTGAATTCAAGCGTCACCTAGAATATAAGGCGAAAAAGTTTGGTTCTGAAATAATCATTGCTGACATCTGGTTTCCGCCCTTGCAAAATAATAGTCAAGCTATGGGCAGATCCAAGATATGCCACTGAAAGAAAGAACCTACAACTACGAAAGTTGTGGTAATTCGATCGACAGAGATTTGAACGATGCGATTAATTTATCACGTTTGGCTAGAGCGTGAAAGCTTACTGAGGGATAACCGCTCCCATGCCCCCGATGAAGTAAGAAGCAAATGTCTAGACTTGTCTAGTATTTGTATAGCAGAAAAGCTAATTTAAAAAAGACAAGTGACCATGTGAAAATGACAATTACCAATTACCAATTACCTGCTCCCTAAAATGCAAATGGCCAAAGTTCTTGGCACAGTCGTCAGTACCCAAAAAGAGCCGACGCTGAGAGGATCGAAATTTCTACTGCTGCAATTCATCGATGAGGAAGGTTCGCCAGTTCCCGGCTATGAGGTAGCGGCCGACTGCGTGGGCGCTGGTATAGATGAATGGGTTCTAGTGACCCGAGGCAGCGCAGCCCGGATTGCGCCCGGAAGCGAAAACCGTCCGATCGATGCTCTGGTAGTAGGCATTATAGATACTGTCAATGTAGAAAACCGCCTCATTTACAGTAAGAAAGACGACCCGTACGGCTAGTTGACAGTTGACAGTTGACAGTTGACAGTTGGCAGTTGACAGTGAACAACTAACAGCTAACAACTATAGCAAGCCTAAATCATTTTCAATAACTGGTTCCCAGGCTCTACCGGGGAACCGATGTCAGCGAGGCTCTGCCTCGCCTGCGAAAATGGAGGCAGAGCCTCCGGATCTGCGTTACCAGGCTCTTCCTGGTAACGAGTAACGAGTA
>JAYUGZ010000617.1:0-3777 GCA_043767465.1 Cyanobacteriota bacterium | reverse complement strand
TCTGCGGTTGGGGGTTCTGGTTTGATGGCGACGGGTGCTGATTTGGCGGCTGTGTCTTTTTTGGCGGCGAGTTTTTCGGCGGTGGCTTCGGCTTGTTTGTAGTCGAGGTAGACGGAATAGTTACCTGGATATTCGCGAACTTTTCCTTCGGCTTCGAGGGAGAAGATTTTTTCGACGGTGCGATCGAGGAAGTACCGATCGTGAGAAACTACGATTACGCAACCATTAAATTCGGACAGGTATTCTTCTAAGACGGATAGGGTTTGAACGTCGAGATCGTTGGTAGGTTCGTCGAGGATTAATACGTTGGGCATACTCATTAGTACGCGGAGGAGAAATAGACGACGTTTTTCACCACCGGATAGTTTGCTAATTGGAGTGTATTGTTGGTTGGGGGTAAATAGAAAGCGTTCCAACATTTGGGATGCGCTGATTTGTCCATCGTTGGTTTTGACGTATTCACCAACTTCTTTGATATAATCGATCGCGCGGAGTTGTTCGGTACCAGCTTCTTGCAAGTCTTCCGAATGTTGATCGAAGTAACCGATATGAATCGTACTGCCAATGTCTACTTTACCACTGTCGGGTGCTAATCGACCGATACAGATATCCATCAGGGTAGATTTGCCCGCCCCATTTTCACCGATAATACCAATTCGATCTTCGGGTGAAAATTCATAAGTGAAGTCTGAGATTAATTTGCGATCGCCATAAGACTTACATACATCAACAACCTCGATCACTTTCTTACCAATGCGTCGAGTAGGTGTAGAAATATCTACCTTACCAGTTGTCTGTTTAAATTCTCTTTCTTGTAAATCTTCAGCACGCCCAATTCGAGCTTTTTGTTTGGTGCTTCGTGCCTTAGCTCCTCGTTGCAACCAAGCAAGTTCTCGGCGCAGTAAACCTGCATGTTTGCGTTGGGTATTAACCACTGATTCTTCGGCGAGAGCCTTCTTCTCTAGATAGTAACTATAGTTGCCACTATAAGTATAAACATCACCTCGATCGATCTCAATAATTCGATTTGTGACCTTATCCAAAAAATAGCGATCGTGAGTAATCAATAATATTGCCCCACGATAACGACTGAGATATTCTTGCAACCATTCTACAGATAAAGCATCCAAATGGTTGGTAGGTTCATCCATCAATAAAGCATCCGGCTCGGATAATAACGCCGCAGCTAGAGCGATACGTTTTCGATATCCCCCTGACAAATCACCTACCTTCGCCTCGAAATCAACGATACCTAATTTAGTCAAAATAATCTTGGCTTTAGTTTCTACTTCCCAAGCATTAGTTGCATCCATCCGCTGCATGATGGTGGATAGTTTATTTAATAGCTCTGTGGATTCATTATTTTCAGGATGGGCTAATTGGGTGGATATTTCTTCATAGTCTCTGACTAGCTGCATTTGCTCGCCACTGTCGGCAAATACTTGTTCTAGTACGGTATGATTTGGATCCATTTCTGGCTGTTGCGGGAGATAGATGGTGGTGACTCCTGGGTTGAGGAGAATTTGTCCGCTATCGCTCGATTCTAAGCCAGCAATCATTTTTAAGAGGGTTGATTTACCGCAACCATTCATGCCGATTAAACCGACTTTATCGTTGGCATCTAGGCTGAAGGAGCAGTCTTTGAGGATCTCTTTGATGCCGAAGTCTTTTTTGACGGATTGGAGGGTGAAGATGGTCATTTTTTAGAGACGGTTGGGGTGGGTATTTTTAACGCGATACTTCGGCTACGCTCAGTAACCGGGCGCGGAGGGGTGGAAGGAGATGGGGATTAATTCTGGTGGTTTCCGCGAAGGGCGCGGAGGGGGTTAATAGTGGGTGCCTGATTTGCGGTGGTGGATGGCGGTGACTCCGGTGGGGTTGAGGACTTTGCCTGTTTCTACTGTGGCATATAAGAGCCAATGATCGCCGCATTCCATCCGATTTTCGATGCTGCATTCGAGGTATGCTAGGCTATCGGTGAGGATAGGGGAGCCGTTTGTTGCTGTTTCGGTATTGATGCCTGCGAAGCGATTTTCTCCTGGTGCGAAGGGTTTGAGAAATTGCTTCATGGCGGGGATATGTTTGCCTTGTTCGAGGATATTTAAGACGAATTTATTGCCTTTGTGCATGAGGGATTCGATCGCTCGTTCTTTGGCTACTGCTATTGTTAATCCTGGGGGATTGAATGTTGCTTGAGATACCCATGAGGCGAGCATGGCACTGGATAAGTCACCTTGTTGGGAGGTGACGATGGTTAGGGAGCCAACTAGTCGCCCTACGGCTTGTTCGACTCGATCGGTTTTGGAGACACTGACTTGGGATTTTGGTTCGCTAGTTTTTTTGGCTTTCTTGACAGCTTGAGCGAAGTCTGTTCCGGTTTCTTCGCATTGTTTGAGGGTAATATCTGTGGGTTTGAACTTGACGCGGATTGGCTCGAATCCTAATTTGTAGCCAGCATCTTTGAGTTTAGTTTCGAGTAGATCGATCGCTTCTCCACTCCAGCCAAATGAGCCAAATACACCTGCTAATTTGGTTTTCTCGGCAGTGGATAGAATGACACCTAAAGCTGTTTGAATTGGTGTCGGTGCATGTCCGCCGAGAGTGGGGGAGCCGATAATGAAGGCGGAACATTTCTCTAATGCAGCCTTAATTTCCGAAGGTTCGACGAACTCACAATTAATCGATTGTACACCCACACCAGCCTTAGTAATCCCTGCGGCGATCGCTTGCGCCACAGTCGCCGTATTGCCATAAGCCGAAGCATAGATCAACGCGACATTTAATTCCTGACTGCTTTGTTTGCGACTCCATTCTCGGTAAAGATGAGTCAATTCTGTCAGACCATATTTAACTAATGGCCCATGTCCGGTAGCATAGAAATTAATGGGATACTCGGCAATTTTATCTAAAGTTGCTTCAATTTGTCGAGCGGCGGGAGCCATCAAACAGTCGAAATAATAACGACGATCTTCGGCGTAGGCTTCCCAACCTTCATCAAATACTTGATCGCTGCAAACGTGACAGCCAAATAATTTATCGGTGTACAAAACTTGGGTCTTAGTATCGTGTGTTAATAATCGATCGGGCCATCGCGGAGTAGGTGCGAGGATAAACTTTAAAATATGTCCTTGCCCTAAATCTAGGGTATCATCGCCTTTGATTTTAATAATTTTTAGATCGTCTCGTCCTAGTATAGCAGGTAAGGCGATCGCGGCTGGATTGGAACAAACAAAGGTAATTTGAGGAGCTAATTCTAGTAACTTTTTGAGGGTTTCGCCACGGTTGGGGTTGATATGTCCGAGGATGACATATTCGATTAGTTTGACATTAAATCTGGAGTCTAATCCGGCGATGAATACATCGGTGAAGGAACTACCAGGGGGGTCGATGAGGGCTTTTTTGTCGCCTTTGATGATGAAGGAATTGGCGGTGGTTCCGCGTGCTAATCCGTATTCTATTTCAAATTTGAGTCGATCCCAGGTGCGGGAGCGGAGGGTGGTGGTGTTGGGGGCTAGGGGGTAGGCTTGGAGGTCGCGGGGATTCATATTGGTGCTTGGTTGGGGTTGTTTTTTAACGCGAAGGGCGCGGAGGGTTGGATTGTGTTTAGTGATGATTTATAGTGGTTTCCGCGAAGGGCGCGGAGGGTTAGAAGTTGTTTACTACTCGGCGAATTCCGTCTTTGAGGAGGAGAACGTTGAAGTTGATGATTAGTCCGAGTTTGCAGTGGGATAGTTTGAGGTAGGTGAGGGTTTGGGCTGTGTGTAGGGAGCTAATCGA
>JAYUGZ010000616.1:0-3782 GCA_043767465.1 Cyanobacteriota bacterium | reverse complement strand
CGATCGCCTACGGGCAGATGGGAGATGCTAACGCTAGCATTCCGACGCCGCAGCCAGTGCACATGAGGCCGATGTTTGGCAGCTTTGGGGGGGCGATTGGGGCGACTTGTCTGACGTTTGTAAGTCAGGCTGCGCGCGATCGAGATATTGCAGCACAGCTCGGTTTGCAAAAGCCAACTGTAGCAGTTTCGGGAACGCGGCAGATTAGTAAAAGAGATATGAAACTCAACGATAATCTGCCGCAGATGGAAGTCGATCCAGAAACCTATGAAGTAAGGGCGGACGGGGAATTGCTGACTTGCGAACCGTCAACTATTTTGCCAATGGCGCAGAGATATTTTCTGTTTTGAAATCAGATGAAGGAGGCGATCGAAATAGCGTCTGTATTAGATGGATGCGGACTAAAGTCTTCACGCTCGATCCTAGTTTATTATGGTCTTGGCTGCGGAGATGATATTATTCGGTGAGACTCGTCCCAGATTTGAGTTTCAATCACGATGACGCGGCGATCGCCCGAATTGATTCAAACTCCCGTAAAGCAGGCAATCCCGATGAGACAAGTTCAGGCGGCGGAACCTGATGGGTTTCCAGGTATTTGCCGTCGTGAATTAGCGGTACAGCGTTCATGCGGTGAGGGCGGGTGTAGTAGCGGTGGGTTGGTTCCGTTTTTTGCCGTTCTTGCAAGCTGTCGTTGGCAATCTTCTTGCGCAGTTTGACGATCGCATCCATGATTGCTTCAGGCCTGGGCGGACATCCGGGTAAATAAACATCCACGGGAATTAGTTTGTCCACACCCCGCACCACAGTAGGAGAATCGGCACTAAACATTCCGCCTGTAATCGTGCAAGCCCCCATGGCTATCACGTATTTGGGCTCCGGCATTTGTTCGTAAAGCCGCACCAAAACCGGAGCGTACTTCATCGTAATCGTGCCTGCGGTAATCATCAAATCTGCCTGTCGGGGAGACATTCGGGGAAATACACCGAATCGATCCAAATCGAAGCGGGAAGCGAGCATGGCGCTAAATTCAATGAAGCAGCAAGCAGTGCCAAACATCAGCGGATACAAGCTGGACATTTTTGCCCAGTTGCAGAGGTCATCGACTGTTGTGAAAATCACGTTTTCCGATAGCTGTTGCGTAACTTCGGGATAACTGGCGGGATTGGCGATCGACAAATCTTCAGAAGGAATATCTAGTGTAATGTCAGGTGAATTCATTTTGACAAAACTCCTCGAACGATATAGCTGTTGGTTGTTCGTTGACAGTCTAATTCTGGCATCGCATTTTAGCTTCCGCCACTAACTGTTAGATATCTTGACACCCCTACTCTCTCCTCTTCATAACAGGCAATTTATCTGTGTAGTAGCTGAGTTTAAGGCTGAGTCATTTTCTAATTCTCGCCAAAGCTTTTCAATTTTATTAAGTATTTTCGCCAACTTCTGACCAACAAACGTGAGTGAGTGCGATCGCCCACCCCCAGCTTTCAACCTTAAACCAACACCCAATCCCTTTCTCCCTCCCCTTTGCTACACTTAATGGCAGGCTATGATTGACGGTTGGGAGCTTTTCAGAATCTAAATGCTAAACACAACTAACATAATTTCCAGCCTGCTGTTATTTATCCCAGTTTCGATCGCCGGACACTTTCTCGGCTGGGACTCCTCCACAATCTTCATCACCTCCGCCCTAGCTATCGTCCCCCTAGCAGCCTGGATGGGTACAGCCACCGAAGAAATCGCCGTTGTCCTCGGCGCCAATTTGGGGGGTTTGCTGAATGCTACCTTCGGAAACGCCACGGAATTGATTATCGGAATCGTCGCCCTCAACGCCGGACTAATAGATGTTGTCAAGGCCAGCATCACCGGTTCAATTATCAGCAACTTACTGCTGGTGATGGGATTTGCGATGCTGCTGGGTGGCTTGCGCTACAAAGAACAAGAATTTCAGCCGACAGTCGCGCGGCTGAACGCTTCAGCGATGAACCTAGCCGTGATTGCCATTTTGGTGCCGACTGCTGTTGATGTCACCTCTATCGGCATCGCTCCAGAAATTATGCAGAACCTCTCTAGCGCTGTTTCTGTAGTCCTGATTCTCGTCTACGTGCTGACGCTGCTGTTTTCGATGAAAACCCACAGTTATCTGTACGATGCAGAGGGGGCAGATATAGAAATGCTCGAGGAATTAGCCGAAAGTAATTTAGCACCAGACAGTCCCGATCACAAGGTCAATCTGCCTTTGTGGATTGGGGTGCTGTTGGGCTGTACGCTCATGGTGGCGATCGAGTCAGAACTGCTGGTGGGTACTCTAGAAGAAGCGACGGCGCGTTTGGGGCTGACATCACTGTTTACCGGGGTAATTTTAGTGCCGATTATTGGCAACGCGGCCGAACACACGACGGCGGTGACGGTGGCGATGAAGAATAAAATGGATTTGTCGGTTTCTGTGGCTATGGGATCGAGTTTGCAAATTGCTTTGTTTGTTGCCCCGGTGTTGGTTTTGGCGGGTTTTGTCCTGGGCAAACCCATGGATTTGGACTTCAATCCGTTTGAACTTGTAGCGGTTACGGTGTCGGTGCTGATCGCGAATTCTATCAGTTCTGATGGCAAGTCTAACTGGCTCGAAGGTACTTTGCTGTTGGCAGCTTATGCGGTTTTGGCCCTGGCGTTCTACTTTCATCCGGTGATCGAGGGAATTGTTTAACAGGCTACAGAAGGAAGAGTTGACAGTTGACCTGTGACAGTTGACCTGTGACAGTCAGAAGGAAGAGTCATCAGTCATCAGGAAAAGGCTTTCGGCAGATTGTTGTTCCCCTCTGGCACTCTCCCCCTCGGACTCTCCCCCTCTTTCCTGCTCTGTTACTTCTTCCTTCGAGAGTGGTAGTGGCGATCGTACAATTGAAATATGGCTCCTGTGAGTTATGGAAAAGGACAGGATGGGCACTGGCGAGCAAGACTTTAGTCAGTCTGCTGGACTTGTGCGATGCTTGTGAAGTTCAATCCCCGTACTCATCAGTGTTGTACCAGGTGTGCTACGATCGTCATAAGTTGAAAATTGAGTATAACTAGACAACGTAAAAACTCGCGCTAAATTGTTGAGTGCGCAGTCACACCAATAGGTGTTGCCGTCTAGTAAAACTTGTATTTGAACACAGACCGAATTAGATTAAGACAACTAATCGAGTACGGTAGGGCATACCGGAATTAACGCTTGAGGAGAAGACACCTCTACTTGGCCTGGAGTAATCCATTCGCAAGCAAGTGACTTAGCCCAAGCAAGAATCTCAGTCACCAAAAGTGCTGAGAGTGCCAAAGTAGAACTTGATAGAGCAACCTCAATCAGGGTTATGTGGCTTCGTGAGTTATTGCCTCAATCCCAAATGCCCGAATCCATCCGATCCAGCCAACTCTGGCAAATCCGCGTGTATCCACTGCGGGTCTGAACTTTTGTTGCAAGGTAGATATCGGCTAGTCGCGCCTCTCGGAGGCGGCGGCTTTGGTAGAACATTTGAAGTGGACGACAACGGCGCCCGAAGAGTGCTCAAAGTCCTGCTGAAAGAACATCCCAAAGCTGTAGAACTTTTTAAGCAAGAAGCTGACGTATTGGTCAGGCTGAGACATCCAGGTATTCCAAAAGTCGATCGCGACGGTTATTTTACATTTACGCCAGCTCACAGCACAGAGTTTTTTCACTGTCTGGTGATGGAGAAAATTGCTGGGGCAAATTTGCAAGACTGGCTGAAACATCGGGGCCGCCCGATCAGTCAAGAACAAGCTCTGAACTG
>JAYUGZ010000615.1:0-24768 GCA_043767465.1 Cyanobacteriota bacterium | reverse complement strand
TCAGAGGATATTGAGCTTGGATTAGAATACTGATCTCTTCTTGCATATTCCTCGACCCACTAGAGACGGTGCTATCTTTGCTGAATCTCAATGCTGCCTGTAGCCCTGTTACTGAAATTTTCAGTTCTAGGTTTTTGGGGAAGCAAGGCATTATTAGCAGGGAACCAATTCTTCCTCTCCCGGTTGGGCTGTGCTAGCGCTGACGCCTGACACTTGCTTTACTGGAAGATCCTGCTCAGCCAATACGCTCGGCTGACTTGTTACCGATGCCAGTTCTCCATCTCGCATTACTACAGAACCCGTGCATTCTGGACAAGTGTACACCCGGTGGGTTTGTCCGTAGGAGGCTTCTACTTCGTCAACCAGTTCGGGGTTTCCTAGGTAGAAGACAATTGCCCTTTCTGCAATTGATGACATCGGTTCTGTTTCAACTGCGGCTTTGATTTTGAGCTGGCGATGCAGTTCAGGTGGAAGATACAGTGTAACTTTTTGCTTTTCTTGCATATGACAGTGAATTGACTTACCCGGGTATGTATATCAGATTAGCTACTTAATTCTTTGCTGTCAAGCCTCTATGCTGTTTTAGCGTTATCTTGTAATATTTCGTTACAATTGACCGGAATTTTGGGGGACGAACAACGGAAAACCAAGGGTTATAGCTGATGTGTGGTAGCGTCAAGGTCGATCGACCAACTATAAATATAAACAACGCATATATAGGACAAAGGCCAACACATCCTTTGAGCCGCCATCTGGGGGGAGGTGCGCGATGCACACCCTACTTGAATTGCATAAATCTTTGATGAAGATGTCAACCGCAGATTTCAGACAGATTAACGCAGATTAACGCAGATGATTTCCTCAAGAGGGAGCAAATGCTGGCAATCTGGTCGAATTTTCAGGCCGATTAGCCGATCGCCCCCTCAGATATGGGAAAATCAATCAGAGTCTGCCGGTAAACCTCCGGCAATCCCGTGTCAAAACACCGCCCTTTCACCACATAACCAGCAATTCCCTCGGACTGCCGCAACTTATCCAAACACGAGGTTAACTGAAATTCGCCTCTTTCTCGAAAATTGCCATTAATATGTTCTGCCAAATAATCAAAAATTTTAGGCTCAAGGACATACATTCCAAAAAACGATAAAAATAAATCTTCCGCCATGCCTTCTACCCTTAAATGGTGCCGCGCATACTCGACATCCGGCTTTTCGTAAACTTGCGTCACAGACAAAATAGCATCTTGTTCCTGCCAAACTCCCGCCGCACAGCCGTAGTGATGAATTACGTCAGATGGTGTTACCCTCAAACCAATTACGCTTTGCTGCACTTGCGAGTAAATATCCAATAGCTGGCGCGCGCAAGAAATTTCAGTTTGCGACGAGTAAATGTGATCACCCAAAAGCAGGAGAAATGGCTCGCAATTCGTCCATTCCTTAGCACAGAATACCGCGTGGCCGAATCCTTCCTGAACATCTTGAGTAAGAATTGTAACGTGCTGCCCCAACTCTTGTAAATATTTGCTATATTCCTGATTTTGCTGAGACAGTTTTTGGAAAAGTGCGGGAGATGGGGGAGTTTTAAAGAAATCTTCAAAAAAAGTGCGTGAATCCTTGTGCACCACTATACCCACTTCTTCGATTCCCGCGCTCAAAGCTTCTTCCACAATTGCCAAAATTATCGGTTTAGCACGGCCATCGCGATCGATAATTGGCAAGAATTCCTTCTTCACTGCCTTAGTAGCCGGAAACATCCGAGTGCCGAAACCGGCCGCCGGAATCACGGCTTTGCGGACTCTGTAGTGAGAACCAATTGTCAGTTTTAGACATTCCATCTGGGGGAAATCGCTGTTGATAATATCGATAACTTGCTGTTGACTATCCTGATCTTTCACTATAAACTGCGCCGTACCGTCTCCCTGAGAACCTACTCCTTTCCCGCCCAAAATATAAGGCCCAATCGGTTGATAGTTAAGTAGTTCGTGCAAGACGGGAGCAGTTAATTGCCAGGGACAAGCTGGAATTAAATGCTTGTCAAATTCCCTCTGGGCAACTTTCATCAACTCGCCGATTTTAACCGCATCTCCCTGCTGTAAAGCTGCGGCGGCATCTTGGGTAATTTGAGAGCTAATCGGGCCGAGATATTTATGCACGTTTTCTTCAACATGATTCGCAGCAAAGGGGTAAGCCTGATTGAGACTTGCCAGAATTTCTTGAGTGTTTTTGCTCTTCCCCAAATCTACGATTACCAAAAACAAATCTTTGGTAACTTTCAGCTCAAAAACATCCATTTTAGTGCCGTCAAAAATCATCATAATCGGGCGATTTCCATAGGCACAACCCTGATCCATGCGGCCGCAGCGCGAAGGTGTGGCTGTCTCGCCGAGATAAGCCATTTCCATTTCTGCACGGAGGTTCATTTTTAAATCGTATAGGCGGTTAAAAGCGCGGGCTACTAACACGCAAATTGCGGCACTTGAAGACAAGCCTTTCTGGATTGGCAAATCTGTTAAATAATTGTCAATTTCTAGTCCTCCCCCACCGCCGCGGGAGAGAAATTGAGCGGCCACACCGGCTGCATAACTGAAAAAACTTCCTGTTTGAGCTTCAGCAAGCAGAGCATTTTTTTGCATCGGGAGTGCAGCTTCAATTTTTGTGCCGTCATTTAAAGCAGCCCGCAAAATCAAGTGTGTCGGATGTTTTTTGACTTCGGCATAAATTCCTTGATTTGTACTGGCTATCAGAGTGCAGCCTTTTTCTATGGCCGCATTGTGCGGGCGATAACTGGCGGCCCAATCGCTGTGTTCGCCAAACAAACAAAGGCGGCCCGGAACAAAAAGTTTCATTGCATCTATCTAAGGGTATCTATATTGTGATTACTTTAACGTGAGATGGAGATATTTTACTAAAGTGCGATCGTCCTCTGGGTTGATGTAAGTGGCTGGGGGAATTTGTTCTAATAAATGTAATCTGAGAATTGAGGGAACAGTTTCAATGCGTAAGTTAAACATAGGTCTATCTGAAGAGCAACGTGCAGGCGTGATCGAACTGTTGAATCACGACCTGTCAAATGCTTATCTGCTGTTAATCAAAACCAAAAAGTATCACTGGGATGTAGTTGGCCCGCAGTTTCGATCGCTCCACCAGTTGTGGGAAGAACACTACCTGGCCTTGACTGAGAATATTGATGCTTTGGCCGAACGGGTTCGGGCTTTAGGCGGCTACCCAATTGGTACTGCTGAGGGTTTTCTGAAGTATGCTTCGATTAAAGAACACATCGGTGATTTGCCTTTGGCTACGGAAATGGTGTCGCGTTTAGTTGATGACCATGAATTGGTTATTCGCAATCTCCGCCTACACGTTGAACAGTGTGGTGAAGAGTTTAAGGATGATGGAACCGCAGACTTTTTGACGGGTTTGATGGAACAGCACGAGCAAATGGCTTGGATGTTGCGCTCGTTTATTGAAGGGGAATCTATTTCGCCGGATGGTAAGCAGCCACAAGCTAAAACTCCTACCGCTTCTCACGCTTAAATTGGTTGTACGGAAGTTACAGGCGGATGCTTAGAAACCGGGTTTTTTAGGAAAATACTGGTTTAGAGCTGTTAATTTCGGTCAAAAACCCGGTTTCTCGACCTCGGATTGCCTCCGTGTTGCAGAAACCGGGTTTTTGGCGATCGCAGAGCCCGATTCCGAGTGCGTTTCTGTGCGTAACCTCAGGGCTTGAGCCGAAAACTGTGCCACAAGAGTGCAAACTGTCAATGGGTTTTACTGTATTAAATATTACCTCAATCTCAATGTGATACGGGAAAGGACGCAGAACAGCGTTTATGGAGATTGCTGCATTCCCTTTGCTGGTATCAGTTTATAATTGCTGGGTTTGTCAAGAAATATTAAATAATCATCCAGCAATGCAGTAAAAGCGGCACAGTATAAATTGTTGACGTAAGTAATAGCACCGCTGGCACGGTTGGTTGCAAGAAAATTGATTGTTTGATCGATCGACTCAAGTGCTATGGCGTTGGCGAAGTTTTTGGCAAAGCAACCGATCGCTCTGAGGAGACCGGAATTATGATCGAGCTTGGTTGTCTGGTGCGATCGCGCAACAACGACCTCGGTATAGGAAAAGTTGTTAAACTAGATCGTTCAGATCCGTTAGTTGAGTATTTTTGTGCGGTGGGGAACCGGATAGAACGAACTTTACCCTTAAGTTTGCTCGATCGAGTTAGGCTCCAACCTCAGACAAGGTGCTATTTCAGGGCCCAAAGCACAGAAACTTGGATTATTGGTCGGATTTTTGCCTGGGATCAATATAGCTGTCGATACGAGATTCACCTACCCGAGAGCAAAACAGTATGGGCTGCTGAAGCAGAAGTTTATGTCCGTTGCAATATCCCCATTGCCGATCCGATCGCAATTCTGGCGCTGAAAGGTCAAGAAACACCTTACTTTCACGATCGGCGTTTAGCTTTTGTCAAGTGTCTGACTCAACAGAGTGCTGTCTGTCGTGGCTTGACAGGGCTGATTTCTGCCAATATTGAGCTTTATCCCCATCAAGTTGAAGTTGTCCGGCGCGTACTAGAAGATCCTATTCAACGTTATCTGTTAGCCGATGAAGTTGGACTGGGAAAGACGATCGAATCTGGTGCTATTCTGCGCCAATATCTCCTCGACGAACCCCAAGGACGTGCAATCGTATTAGTACCGCAATACCTTCGAGAACAATGGCTTCAAGAATTAAAAAATAAATTTTATATCTCTGGCTCAGATAATCGAGTACAGGTATTAGCAGTAGAAGATATCGATCGAGTCAACCCGAATGCCAATTTAGGCTTTTTAATCTTAGATGAAGCGCATCACATCGCAGCAATGGCTACCTCTAGTGATGCTATAGAGCGCCAGCATTTTGAAACTTGCAAACACCTCGCTCATCAAAGCGATCGCCTGCTTTTGTTATCTGCAACCCCAGTTCTCAATCACGAGCAAGATTTCCTGGCGATGCTGCACTTGCTCGATCCAATAACCTATCAACTTAACGATTTGGCAGGTTTTCGTGTGAGGGTGCAAAACCGCCAACAAATTGGTCGAGTTTTACTTTCATTTAAGGAGGGAGCAAATCCTTTTGTGATTAAAACTAACCTCAATCTACTGCGAAATCTGTTTGCGCAAGATCCGTATCTGCTAAACCTCGCAGATCAGTTGCAAAATTGCTTGCAGGCTAAAGAAACACCTGCGGGCGATCGGATTGTGCGATCGATTCGCACCCACATCAGCGACACCTATCGATTGCACCGTCGAATGCTGCGCAACCGCCGCGCTTCCGTAGAAGATGTAATTTTCGATCGCAATATCATACCAAAAGTCGAGTACGAATTAGATGAGCGATCGCCCCAAATTCACGAACTCATCGACGAATGGCGCACTATCGCCCCCAAAGAACAACAATATCAGCAGATTTTTCTGCTGTTATTCCGCGCTGCTGGTACTTGGCTGGGAATCTTACAACAGCTAGTTGAAGTCCGTTTAAGTTGTATCTCCCATCCTGGCATTATTCAGGAATTTGGGATTGATAGCGACAGAATTCTGACGGAAACTCCGAAATTTTCAGGAGAAGCAGAAATCCTGCAATCTTTGCTGCGAATTATTCAAGAACCTTCAGAAGAAGGCGATCGCATCGAATTACTCAAGATAGTTCTAATCTATCATCTATCAGAGTGTTTCAAACTTCAATCTTATCGCAGCAACCTTCATAAATTGCTCGAACAAGTGCAGCAGCGAATTCGCCGACCGATACCCGGAGATACCTTACCTAAAGTTGTCATTTTTACCAGTTTTTGCAAAACGGGCGCTGAAATTTTTGGCTACTTATCAGATACTTTTGGTCAAGGAACTGTGGTTAGCCATCAATTAGGGTTGGAACGCTCTTTGGTTGAAAAAAATCTGGAGCGCTTCAAAAATGACCCAAAATGTTTTATCCTAGTGTGTGATTCCTCTGGTGAAGAAGGCCGCAACTTCCAATTTGTGAATTGGATGATTAATTTCGATCTTCCCTGGTCGCCAAATCGTTTAGAACAAAGAATTGGCAGGATCGATCGCATTGGTCGCCCGATGAAGGTTCAGTTTACAGTATTTGCAGGCACAGACCTCGATGATAGCCCTCACAGTGCTTGGTATGAGTTATTAAAAAATGGTTTCGAGATTTTCCGTCAATCAATTGCTAGCCTTCAGTTTTATGTAGACGAAAAACTGCCCGAACTCGAAGCAGTGCTATTTCACTCAGGCGCGATCGGACTTTTAGGAAAAATCGAGTCAATCCGGCAAGGAATTGCTGAGGAACAGGTAAAAATTAGCGAACAAAATGCTTTAGATGAAATTGATGCTCAGGATGAAAATGCTACGGAGTATTTTCAAACTTTAGATGATTATGACGCTGGTCATCAAGAAATTAAACTAGCAACAGAAGGGTGGATTTGTCAAGCGCTACAATTCAAGGAAATTGACGATTTGAATTTAGCAAAAGTGCAGCATTATCAACATACTGCACGCACTTTAATTCCCGTTCAGGAGTTCAAAACTCACTTAGCTGGTTGTGGAGAACTATCTGGTACTTATAACCGGAGAATATCAACTCAAAATCCTGGTGTTCATCTCTACCGTATTGGGGAAGGATTTGTTGACGCGCTAGCATCTTACATTCATTGGGATGACCGAGGTCAAGCGTTTGCGATGTGGCGGTGCGATCGCTCTTGGGATGCTGGAGAAGGGATGGAATGGTTCGGTTTTCGGTTTAATTATGTAGTTGAGGCTGATTTGGAATTAGCCAAGCAAGTTTTTACTGCTTTGGGTGCAGAGAGTAGTAAATTTCTATCTCTGAAACGGCGTGCTGATGCGCTATTTCCTCCAATTATAGAGACAATTTTTATTGATGCTCGGTACGAACCAATGAGCCTGGTTGAAGATGAAGCTCTTTTGCAGATTCTGCAACGTTCGTACAAGGGTAAAAGTTCTCATCCGTGCCGAGATTACAATTTTGCAAAAAGTCGGTTATCGGTGCTCAATGAGTTTGTTGATGAGAGTAAGTGGGCAGATTTGTGCCATCAGGCGCGTGAGACTTCTGAAATACTGTTGCGCGATCGCACTTTTTTCATCTCACTCTGCGAACAACGCGCCCGAATCGCCGACCAGAAACTAGGAAATAGACTAGAGCAACTGCGGCTGCGCCTCAACCGACTGGCTGAAAGCGAACAAACTTCGCATTTTTTACTGACCAAAGAATTTAACAGAGAAACTGCGTTAAGTCAAGCTATTTTAGAAGGAATTCGGCATCCCGGAATTAAGCTTGATTCTGTAGGATTCATCATTGTTTCTGGGCGACCTCCAGTTCAATCTCAGGAAGGGGGAAATGAGTGATGGCTGATTCTTTTCAACAACTCAGAGAAATTCTCCAAACAGGTAAGATTCCTGCTGATAAAAGTCATTTTCCAGAAGCTTGTCACAGGCGCTTGCTGGAAACTTTGGATGCTGCGGGAACTTCTTACGCGCCGGGAATGGGAGATATTGCTGCTCTGCTCCGTCAGGTTCTGCGGCGGGAATACGAGCAAAAAGGTGGGATACCCCCAACTTTGAAAGTACCTCGGAATGCTAATTTTCCCGATCGCGAAACGTGGCAACAAAGCGGCATCGATATATTGATCGAAGGTGCGGATTATTATCTGATTAGCGCTCATCCTTGGCAGCCAGATTGGCTGGATGTTTCCCAACAATATCCCCCAGATCAACCCGTATTTAATGATAAAATTCGCCGAAATTACGAGCCAGTAGAGGGAGATCCGTTTCTGGAATTGGTGGAGTTACAGAAGTATCGGAGTGTAGGGCAACGTGAAGCAATTCGGGCAGTTTTGACGGCTCCTGACAATTCGACACTGGCGATTAATTTGCCTACTGGAGCGGGGAAAAGTCTTTGCGCTCAACTGCCGGCTTTGTTGCGATCGCAAAATGCTGGTGTAACAGTTGTTGTAGTGCCAACTACAGCACTAGCCCTTGACCAAGAACGAGCTTTAAAACCTTTTGTGAACCACGGGACTGCTTATTATGGCGATGAATCCGGGCAAGGACAAGAGAGAAGGCACTCAATTCGCGATCGCATTCGCAACGGCACTCAGCGAATCGTTTTCACGTCGCCCGAAAGCTTGATGAATTCCCTCGCACCTGCTCTTTACAAAGCCGCCAAATTACAAATGCTGCGGTATTTGATAATAGATGAAGCGCATATCGTCGAACAGTGGGGCGATGAATTCCGCCCAGCCTTCCAAGAACTTCCAGGCTTGCGCAGAGATTTGTTGCGCTTAACTTCTTTTACAACTTTATTACTGACTGCAACCTTGACAGAATCCTGTTTAGATACCCTAGAAATTTTATTCGGGAAACCCGGCCCGTTTCAAGTAATATCTGCCGTACAGTTGCGACCTGAACCTTCCTACTGGTTTGCTTGGTGTCAAAGTGAAGAAATCAGGAAACAGCGATTAATTGAGGCAGTTTATCATCTTCCCCGCCCTCTGATTATTTACGCCACAAAACGCGAAGATGTCAGGCGATGGCAACAGGATTTATTATCGGCCCGATTCAAACGGTGTGCAATTATGACCGGGGAATCCAGTTCAGAAGAACGCTCTCAACTGATTCAAAACTTGCGCGATAGACGAGTTGATATAGTTGTGGCTACTTCTGCCTTCGGATTGGGTGTGGATCAGTCAGATATTCGAGCCGTGCTTCATGTTTGCATCCCCGAAACTATCGATCGCTTTTATCAAGAAGTCGGTCGAGGAGGTCGAGACGGCAAAGCAGCAATCTCGCTCACCTTGCATACCAATGAAGACTTAGACATTGCCAAATATCTTAATGACAAATCTGCCATTACGATCGATCGGGGTTTTCAGCGGTGGAAAAGTATGTTTTTGAAGAAAGAAATTCTCCCAGATGGGCCGTTTCGCGTTCCCGTCAATCTTCCTCCATCCTTACAACCAGGAGACATTGACATGAACAGCCAACAGAATCAGGCTTGGAATATCCGGACTTTAACGCTGATTAGTCGATCGGGTTTAATCGATATTGATGCCGCTGAATCGCCGCGAAGAATAAATTTTAAATCAGAAACAGCTTATAACGAAGCTTGGAAACTGCACAGAGAATCCCGGTTCATCCGCATCCAAGATGAATCGCACCTCAACCTTCAAACTTGGGAACAGAAAGTAGAGCCAATTCGCCAACAGCGCCAAAACTGGAGCTATAAAAACCTGCAATTGATGGGCGAGGTTTTGCGGCCGAAACGCTGTATTTCCGAAATCTTTGCTGAAGCTTACACCATACCCGCCCGTGCAGCGCCAAAACCGAGAAAACAGGTCAGAATTTCTCCCGCTTGCGGTGGATGTCCTGTTTGCAGAAAAAACAGGGAACCAGAGTTTTCGGGAATTATGCCAGCGCCACTACCTGTATGGCAAAAACCAAATTTTGTTGTAGGTGAAACACTGACATCATTGCTGGGAGGAGATAAATTAATGCTCGTTTTTTATGAGTCTCTTGAAGCTCAAAGTTGGAAACTCAAAAGCTCTCAAGTTTTTAACTGGTTAATAGAGCAGGGAATTAATAATCTGGTGGTGGCTGATGAATTTCAGAGTATCTTGATTGCAGAAACAAATCGAATAGCCGATAGTTGTATATTTTTGTTTCACAAATACGAACCCATGCTGATGCCGCGCATTCCCACCCTAATCTTTCATCCGCCCGGAAAGGAGATCCCTCACAACTATCTGTCACTCAACAGAACTTCTGAAGCTCCGCTGATTATCGTGCTTCCTGTCGATACACCTGATCCGAGCCGCCCTGACCGCAAGCTAATTGATATTTTTTCAGGTAGATGTTTTATGTTTAACCAGTTGTGCAGGGAGGTTAATTTATGAGCGTCTTAAAAACTGCTTTGGCTACTCCTAGTCGAATGCGAGGAATATTTAGATATTTACTTCAAGCACCAAAACAGCGCGAAAACAGGGAAAAACTCACTGGGCTGCTTTCTCCAAATGAATTGTCAGAAGGGAGAAACCAAAGTGACAAAAATCCGATGTTTAATGCTGCACTGCGAGAAAGTATTAAGTGTGGGTTATTAATCGAAGACAATGAAGATATTGCTATAAATCCTCAGCTTCCGGAAGCATCTAGACATCCTCAGACAGGTGATAAATTGTTGCCCGATACGCTGGTACAGCTATTTTTTGCTGCTGATAACGAAGATGAAGAAGATTTGGGGCGGTTAATAGCATGGTATTTAGCACAGGATATTTATGATGCTCCCGATACATGGGAAAAAGTAGAAAAACTGGTCGCAGAGCAGGGAGTTGCTGAGTCTTTAGATTTGAAAATATCCAGCAATACCCTGTCTGGCCAAGTAGAGGATTGGATGTGTTATTTAGGATTTGCTTGGGGCCATGCTTCAGATTCAAACAAAAAACTTGTTGTGGCTGAGCCAACTGCTTATCTCCGACGAAATTTAAAGGATTTATTTCAAGAAGAAGCAAAAGTTAAGCTTTTAATCCGAGAGTTTATCGATCGCCTAGCTAAAAAATGCCCGGTGTTTGAAACTGGAAAATTTCGAGACCAAGTTGAAGAAAAAATTGGTTTTCGCTTACCAAATCACTTATCAAGTAGCACGGCTTTTGCTTTATTCCGCCTTCAGGATGATGGTTACATCAAGCTGATGCGAGAGTCAGATGCCGATTTATTCGTCTTTCCAAGTGGCGACAAACCAGAAGGATTTTCTCATATTATTTTGACAGGGGTTGTACCATGACTTTTACAAAATTTGTTTGCTGGGATGTCGATCGCGTTCGCCGCATAATGGGTGTGGAGGCTACCCAAACTCCAGATAGTATATTTCTGGCAACTCACCATCCAATTGCCATGTACCGCCAGGAACTTATCGATGCACCGTCGCGAGTTACCTACAGCGAGTCAGAATTTCTGAAAGACTTTCTTGCTGAACAAGATTTCGCTTTTGTGCCAGTTTTAGGCAGTTCTGGGACGGGAAAATCTCACCTGATTCGTTGGCTGGCTGCGAATATTGCATCAACAGAAAAGCGCCGAGTTTTGCTGATTCCTAAAATTGGCACGAATCTCAAAGATATCATCAGTTTAATATTAGAAGGGATGGCAGGAGCAAGTTTTGATGAATACCGGCAGCGTTTAAATCGAGCCACTAGCAGCTTGACAGAAGCGCAAGCGCGGGAACAACTTCTGAATCAGCTTGCGGCTGCTGTTGGCCCGAATGGTCGGGGCGATCGCACTAAACTTTCTGATGTGGAAGATTACCTAGTTGGTGCTGTTGATTCTCTTCTCTACGATCCATTTTTCCGAAAACACTGGCTAAAAGATGGGGGTATTATCCATCAATTAGTTATCCACATTCTCGGACAGCGAGATACAGTAGAAGTTGTGGAAGAACGGCGGCATTTTTCGCTCGGTGACTTGCCTCTTAATGTTTTAAACTTGGGAAAAGCTGGCAAGCAAGCACAGGATTTTTATAGCTTCCTCATCGGCGATGAGGATACTCAAAAGGCAACTGTAGATTGGTTGAATCGACATTTAGATGAAGCCATAGCTCAGGTTTTGAGTTTGGGGCGGGAAGATTTACAAAGATTGATGGGGGAAGTTCGCGAAACTTTAGCAGAACAAGGAATAGAGTTAGTTTTGCTGATTGAAGATTTTGCCAAATTGCAAGGCATCGATCGCGAAGTTTTAGAAGCTGTTTTAGCGCGACCTCAACAAGCGGGTGGCAAACATTTGTGCGCGATCCGCACTGCGCTAGCTTGTACTACTGGCTATTTTGACAGTCTGAGGTTAGATACTGTAAAACAACGGATTACTTTTAGCGTTAATCTTGACCTTGGCACAGTTGGCGAACAATCTTTAGTGAATCATGCAGATATCAAACAATTTGTGGGTCGATATCTAAACGCGGTGCGTTTGGAGGATAAAACAATTCAAAATTGGGCTGACTCTCGCAATGGCGAAGATTCGGATCGAGAATCTCTAGCTAGTGCTTGCAATGAATGCGAACATAAATTAGCTTGTCATGCAGGTTTTGCAGAAGCAGACGGTTTTGGTTTGTATCCTTTCACGCCTGAAGCATTAGAACAAATGCTTTCCAGAGTCAATCCCGGCAATTTCAACCCTCGGATTTTGATTAAAGATGTTCTTAAGTGGACGCTAGAAAATTCTGTTGCTGATATCGAGGGCGGAGAGTTTCCTGCTATTTCTGTGCGGGAACACTTTGGTAAGATGCGGCTGAGTGCAATGGTTCAGGGAGATATTCAAGCCAAAGATCCCCAAAATGGCGATCGCCGCCAGGTTCTTTTAGATTTGTGGACGGATAGTAACGAGCTTTGCGATTTGCACCCAGAAGTTCACTCTGCATTTGATATTCCGAGGCTGGGCGTGAAGGTTCAGCCGACCAAAAAAATATTATCTGTTTCGGGTGTTCAAGAGTCTAGTTCTTCTGTTAGTAATTATCAAGTTGATTCGCCCTCTACAACTAAAAATAATCAGACAACAGCACAACTTCCCGACAAGCTGACTAGGCAAATACAAATTCTTGATAGTTGGAACAATCAAGAATTTCTCCAGCAAGATATCGCTGGGGAACTGCGGCCGTTGATTTATTCAGCTATCGGCGAGCGGATCGAATGGGACACAGAAATGCTGCTTAAGGGGGTTTTTGCTAGTAGTGGCACGACATATTTTAAAAGCAGAAATATTACTTTTTTCAGTCGAAAAGTGACGAGGGAGACGATTTCTGGAGTTAAACTATATCTTCCTCTGAATCCTGATGATACAGATGAATTTCGGGAAACTGCGATCGCCTTTCAAGGTATGTTGCAATACAAGCACTACAAGCATTGGAAGTTCCCGGAGGGCGATCGCTACTTCCGCACCTATGCTAAACAACTGGAAAGATGGAGTCAGTATGTGGTTGAGCAGATTCGCCTGTATCCTCGCGAGTCTGGGGAACCCTGGTGCCCTGTACCTGCGGCAGTTGAGCTACTGGCGATCGCCACCACAATGGCCGGACATTCTACCAATTCTACCGAAGATTTGATAAATGCTTTGTTTCTCAAACTAGAGCAAAAAGATTTAGAACACCGTTCAGCTACTTGGAAAAAGCTATTTGGTATCTTACAAAAACACCGCGAAGATTTACTAGAAATTGTTACGAGTCGAACGGCTTGCACGAAAGGAAGTTCTAAACAATTTCAGATTATTGATACTGCTCAAATTTTGGAACATTTGAAACAAGTTGGCAAATCTTGGCAGCCTCAATCTGAAATTCCGGCAGATGTCCGGGAGAAGTTTCCAGCAATTGACAAAGCGCGTCAAGCGGTAGATGAATTGCTAGAAAAAGCGATTCAAGAGGAGTGCGATCGGCAACTCGCTGTTTATCATTCTCTTGTATCTGAATTAGGAGAAGATATCAATAAAAAGGATGTTGCTGATGTTGTAAAACAGGCAATGGAGCGAGCCAGAGAAGCCGCTGTATTTCGGGGAAGGAAGAGTTTCGATGACCTAATATCTGTGTTGAAACAGTTTAAGGCGATCGGGCTTTCTAGCTATATAGATACCATGAAGCGCGTGCAACTTGAAAAAGATAGTCCAGACATTCAACCTGGGAAGCTGCTGAAGTATCTCAGCGAAAATCATCAAAAAGCAATGACAGAATCTTCGGATTTTCTCAATAGTACCAATAATTTTCTTGATGCTTCTCTAACCGAAGTCAAAAACCGGATTGAGGAGTTAGAAGCGTCTGGTGGTGCAACAGTAGAATCTAGCCATAAATCTATTCAAGATGGATTTGCCAAACTGCGGAATCTAATTACTGAAATTAAAGGATAGATAATATGCTTTTACAAAAATCCCATCAACTGAATGAGTTGTCTCAAAATAGAATTAATCTTCAGAAGTATGCAAAGAATTTGGAGGGTTTTATATCAAGACAACAACAAATTGAGCAAGCTGTCATTGGAACTATACCTCTGGTGCAATCTTTAAGAGCTTTTCGCGAAAGAGGAATTGCCAATTTTGATTTAACTGAAAAGGCGGACAGTTTACTGAAATTTATTGCTAATGTTGAGGCAAAATTTCAGGAAGATCCTGAGTGGATTATAGACAATGAAAATTTCAATAACAAAATTTTTACTTCTGCGGTAAATCAATTACAAAAAGCTCTGAGAGAGCAATTGAGTCACGCTTGGGGGTTGTACCGAACTGAAAAGATGCCGAGCACGAATCATGAAATTCTGAATGTGCTGGCTCAAGTTTCGGCATTAAAGCCAGCTATCCAACGAATTAGAACTTTAGATTTGCAAATTCTGGAGTCTAACTCAATTCCCGAAAGCCTTGAGGATTTTGCAAAAGTCGATCGGCTAATTGAGCAATTGAGTCAATGCTGGGATAAACTGGACGCTGATGAAGTCCCTGAAGCAGTGCTGCGTTTTCTCAGAGTTGCTGCTAATGAGGGTGCTACTTGGAGTCTTTTAACTCCCGAAGTGAAAGATTGGTTGACTAAACATGGTTTGATTGGTGCTTTGCGAATTCGCTTGATGTAATAATTTGAGCCATGCAAAAAGGTGCAGATTGCGTACCATACAAATAGAGTGTATTCTCTCATTTTGCTAAGCTGTTAAACCGCATTCTTTCATATACCTGCGACGGGAGCATTTTGTGAACCTTCGTCCGCGCCTCTATCTTCGCCAGTGTTGTTCCTACACTCAATTCTGATGTTTGTTTTAATTCTAAGCCGGGTTTAGTTAGTGATAAAACTATAATTCTTAATAGGCTTTGTATTGACAAAACATACAAATTATGACGTAATAGTACCATCAATAAATCTTCTTTGAAAGCTCGATACACCCAAGATAATGTACTCCGGTAATTACCGCTGCTGTTGCTTCTGAATGCTAAGTAAATGTAAAAACTGCTGCTAGACCAGCGATAAATACTGCTGGGAATTTCGGGATGTCGCTGCCGGACATCTGCCATAATTAAAGAGTGAGATTTTGCCATTGCTGCATAGTTGCAAGACATACTGCGGGTAATGATTCGGTAGCCAACTAAATATTCTGGCACTACTTTAAATTGATAATGTTCGGCTATGCGGAGGTAAAGTTCCCAGTCTTCGCAGCCTTGAGCATTTTCTAGTCTAAATTGACAGTTGTAACCGCCGACTTTCTCGAAACAAATGCGCCGAATTAGAGATGAGCTGGCATTGCCTATGAAATATTTATAAACTAATTGTGTGTAAACTTCTCCTGCGATGGTGGAGTTGTAAAATCCACCGGTGAGCAAGTCTTGTTCGTTGATATCAACTGACCAGGAATAGACAACTCCGACAGAATATGTTGAGGAACTCAGGCATTTTACTTGTTTTTCTAGGTTTTGCGGATACCAAATATCGTCGGCATCAATGGGTGCAATATATTCGCCTTTTGATTTTTCAATTGCTAGGTTGCGAGCGGCGGCGACTCCGGCATTTGACTGTTGCAATAAAATGATTCTGCTATCTTTTTGAGCAAAAGATTTGACAATTGCGGCAGTTGTATCTAGGGAGCCATCGTCTACTACTAGAACTTCTATGTTTTGATATGTTTGAGATAAGACTGACTCTAATGTTTTAGCAATAAACTTTTCAGCGTTGTAAGCCGGTATAATTACTGAAATTAATGGCTGATTTAAATTGTGTTTGGTGGTGTTCATGTCAGATATAAATTTGTTTATGTAAAAGTTTTGGCTCAAAAGCAGCGAGCTAATGGTATGTTAACAAAGAGCTAAGGTCGATCGTACACTGGAAAAATTTTTTGGTAGTGTATCTTAAATATCTTGCCAAAATTCATAAAATGTGCATACACACAGCAGTGGGGATACAGACTAGGTGCTGCAGCCACTCACTGATGAGGTTTGTAAAAGAAACTGTAGCGGGCAAGTCCTAACCGCAGAGGAGTCTCCGTAGAGAATATGTTTTATTTTATACTTTATTGAGGCTGTAAAATCAAAGTCTTGTGGGCTGGAACGCTGTCAGAGACAATGGCTGGTGGGGCTTTTTCTAAGGTTTACAAAAACAATCATATATTTAAAGATTTGGTAAAGCTGTTGTCTGGAGCGGGTGAGTCTCAGGAAGATGTGGCGTAGAATACAGGTACGAACGGGGAAAAATACAGTCGAGAATGCCAGCAAAAAATTTAGTTGAATATAAACAGAAATCGGGTTATAAACGGAAAAGTAGAGCTGATTTTACCGTTCGTAAAGTAGCAGCAGTAAAATTCAAGCAAATTTTTTCCTATGCAATTTAAACGATTTAGGTGATGATTTTTACCGCCGACCCGACTGTATCCGTGATTATCCCAGTCCACAACGGGGGCTCTTACTTCCGTACCTGTTTGTCAAAACTGGCTCAAGCTGTACCGAGACCGATCGAGATTATTGTAGTAGCAGATGGCGAAAGCGACGGTTCTTGGCGCCTGGCCAAGGAATTCGGCGCCAAATTAATCAGAATTCCCGAATGTGGCGGCCCAGCCCGAGCGAGAAATTTGGGAGCGCAAGCTGCGAAGGGAGATATTCTGTTTTTTGTGGATGCTGATGTGGCTGTGTGCCCTGAAGCTATCGGTTATGCCAAATCGGTGTTCCAAAATAATCCATATTTAGCTGCTTTCATCGGCTCTTACGATGATGCTCCTGGAGATCCCGATTTTCTATCGCAGTACAGGAACTTGCTGCACCACTACGTGCACCAAACCGGTAACGAAGAAGCTTCGACTTTTTGGGGCGCTTGCGGAGTGATTCGCCGGGAAATTTTTTTGCAGATGGGTGGGTTTAATGAGAATTACCGCCAAGCTTCGATCGAGGATATTGAACTCGGCTACCGTTTGAAACAAGCTGGCTATAAAATTCGGCTGTGCAAAACATTGCAAGTCAAGCATTTAAAGCGCTGGGAAGCGGTGGGGATGGTGAAAGCTGACTTTTTTTACCGAGCACTGCCTTGGACTGAACTGATTTTGCGCGATCGCAAGTTGAATAATGACCTGAACTTGCAAGTCTCGAACCGCATCAGCGTGATTTTAACTTATGCTGTGCTGCTGGCAGTTTTGGGGACGTGCTGGTCGCTGAGCTTTCTGCTATTGGCTGGGTTGCTGGCAATACCGCTAGTAGCAATTAATGCACCACTTTATAGATTTTTTAAGCAAAAACACGGTATCATATTTGCCATAAAAACAATTCCGTGGCACTGGCTTTTCTATTTTTACAGCGGACTGGCATTTGCGATCGGCACGGGTCGTCACTTATCCCAAAAAAAGCCCTTGACTGGTAAAATTAACTTGCCGCCAGTATCGCTAAATAATTCAAGAAAAATTGTCCTTCAACATCAAGGCGATCGATAGTTTTTCAGGGTATTTACGGGTGCATCTATTAATTTTAGAAGTTATAAATAAGGATATAGTTCGATAAAAAAGCTGGAGGTAGGCTGAGTGAAACATTATCCGGTTGCGATCGTCGGTGCGGGGCCTGCGGGTTTGACGGCAGCCTATGAGCTAGTCAAAGAAGGGATCATCCCTGTTGTACTCGAAAAAGGTGATAAAGTTGGGGGAATAGCTCGTACCGAAACCTACAAGGGCTATCGTTTTGACATTGGCGGCCACCGTTTTTATACTAAAGTTGCAGCCGTACAGCAGTTGTGGCAAGAGGTACTAGGAAATGATTTTATCAAAGTGCCGCGGTTGTCCAGAATTTATTATCGAGGTAAATTTTTTAACTATCCGATCAGTGCCTTCAATACTCTGTTTAATTTGGGCATAATTGAGAGTGCGCTGATTATATTGAGCTATCTGAAAGTGAGAGTCTGGCCGCTTCAGAAAGAAACAACTTTTGAACAGTGGGTGATCAATCGTTTTGGCGAACGTTTGTACAAAACATTTTTTAAGACTTATACTGAAAAAGTTTGGGGAATTCCATGTTCGGAAATTCAAGCAGATTGGGCGGCGCAGCGGATTAAAGGATTGTCGCTGACGACGGCGATTATTAATGCTTTGTTTGGTAGCAACGACACCAAAACGTTAATCAAAGAGTTTGACTATCCGGCTTTGGGGCCGGGGATGATGTGGGAAAAGTTCGCCGAAGCTGTGGAAGCTAAAGAGGGCAAGGTTTATCTCGATACTAAGGTGATTAGCTTTGAACGTGAAGGTAATAAAATTAAAAGTATTACTGCACAGCAGAACGGAGAATTAGTTGAATATTCGGCGGATAATTTCATTACGAGTATGCCGATATCGGCGCTAATAGCAAGGCTGAAACCGCAGCCGCCGGAAGAGGTGTTGCACGCGGCGCGATCGCTAAAATATCGAGATTTCTTAATTGTATCGCTGATTGTCGATCGCCCAAATCTATTTCCTGACAACTGGATTTACATTCACTCTCCCGAAGTTAAGGTGGGACGAATTCAAAACTTTAAGAATTGGAGCGCTGCTTTGGTTCCTGATGCTAGCAAAAGTTGTTTGGGAATGGAATATTTCTGTAGCGTAGGGGACGAGATTTGGGAAATGTCGGATACGGAACTTGTGGAATTAGCAACTCGCGAGTTGGTGGGTTTGGGTTTAGCAAAAACTGCGGATGTTGAGGATGGAGTTGTGATACGACAACCGAAGGCTTATCCAGTTTATGATGGGGAATATCGCGGACATTTGCGGGTACTTGAAGGTTTTTTGAAGGGAATTGAGAACTTGCAGACGATCGGGCGAAATGGTATGCACCGATACAACAATCAAGACCATTCTATGCTGACGGGGATATTGGCTGTGAGAAATATTCTGGGTGAAAAGCACGATTTGTGGGATGTGAATACTGAGCGATCGTACTATGAAGACTTTAGTGTCGATCGATCTAAGGAAAAAAGAGATGCGTCTTTGATTTCGCAGTCTAGTTGATTTTTGGGGATTGTGGTAATGAGGCGATCGCGCATTTTGGGTTTGTGAGCGATCGCTCAACACTCTCTAACTCTAAGAATCTAATCATTTATAATAGTCGATCTAGGTGGTTAAAAGGATTAGAGGGAAACTATGATGAAACTCACGGATTTGCCCCAAAATGTTCTTGACGATTTATGTCAAGACCAAGAGTGGCGATTAGATATCGATCCAGGATTTGACAGCAAACATGAATTTTGGATGGCGTGGCACCATTTTCTCAAGTTACCTGAGGAATCCTATTTTCCTCGCACTGAAGATAGTCTGGCAGATTTTCTCACAGTTGAAGGGTATAATTTGCTGCTGCCAGTGCCGCGATCGCACCATGATAGCATTCATCCCATTCGATTGATTCCGAGTGCTGACGGACACACACTCACCCTGTTTCTTCAGGACTCTTACCATCGCGATTGGTTCACAAAGCCCAGCGATGCCCGTTATGGATTTTTGGCGATCGCAGAGCGCTACCAGAAGTTTGGTTGCGATTTTTATATTGCCAGCTATTATCATTTTGCTTACCTTGTGGGGAGGGATTACGAAGCTGCTGTGGCGATTCTTACTCAGAAATTAGATCGGCTAGCGTAAGTGACACACTATCCCGATCGCCCGCTTGCATAAATCACTCGATGTGTTTTCAAAATGTTCGATCGCAAATAAGGATTTTTTAACTGCTTTTTTTCCACCAAATCTATACAACGGTGAAATAAATTCTCTATCTCCTCCTGCATTCCCAATAAATGAGACAGGGTAACGCGGTGCGATGGCTCATAGGTAACTAATACATCCACATCGCTATCGGGGCGAAAATCATCCCGCAGCACCGAGCCAAACAGGGCAAACTCGACAATTTTCCAGTGCTGGCAAAATTGTGCGATCGCATCTATAGATACTTTTAGGCGATCGCTCACCACATATTCTAAATCAGCTTGTAACTCAATCATGCGCTAGCAAACCTCCAACGAGAGCAAATAACATCCGAGCTAAAGTGAAGCAATGGCATCGCTAACTTTCACCATCATAGTCATAGGATCGATCGGGGAAACAATAAAATGAGAGGATATAGATTTAGAGGTCATATTATTATGTCGCCGATTAAACAACGCCTTCTCGAAGCGATCGAACGGACTCCTGAACCGCTTTTAGAGCAAACCCTGGCATTCTTAGAATTTTTGACCAGTCGGACACAATTTGCGATCGCCCCAGACTTCGACTCAGATTTTGACTCAGACAACGATTCCAACGACCAAATCCTCGCGGATTTGAAAGCCTCCCTCCACCAAGCCTCATCGGGACAAACCTTCCCCATATCAGAACTCTGGGACGACATCAATGTCTGATATGTCAATCCAACTCAAATTTACGCCACTATTCAAACGTCGCCTCAAAGGACTGGCTAAAAAGTATCGCCAAATTCAAACCGATATTCAGCCTGTCCTCGATCAGATTATCAAAAAACTGGGTTGAAAACCCCGTCCTTCTAGGACGGCTTTAATTGATTGTAACCTTTTGTTGCGATACCACCTGTTTTGTGCTGAGCAATTTAGCATAAATATGGAGGTAAACCAATGCTAGTTTTTGAGTTCAAAGCTTACGGAAAATCAAGTCAGTTCACGGCAGTAGACGAAGCAATTCGTACCGCTCAATTTGTCCGCAATAGCTGTTTGCGCTATTGGATGGACAATCCCAAAAAGAACAAATACGACTTGAACAAATACTGTGCTGTATTGGCAGCTACGTTTCCGTTTGCCGACGAACTCAATTCACAAGCTAGACAATCCAGTGCAGAACGCGCTTGGGCAGCTATCTCCCGATTCTACGAAAACTGCAAAAAAAAGATTCCCGGTAAAAAGGGATATCCGCAATTCCAGAAAGATTGTCGTTCGGTTGAGTACAAAACAACTGGATGGAAGCTTGCAGGCGATAGAAAGTCGATTACCTTTACCGATAAAAAAGGGATTGGACGGTTAAAACTAAAAGGTACACGCGATTTACATTTCTACTCCTTCAACCAAATTAAACGGGTGCGATTGGTAAAACGGGCTTCGGGCCTGTACGTCCAATTCTGTATTGATGTTGACCGAAAAGAAAACACGGAACCATCTGGTACGACGATTGGATTAGATGTTGGGCTAAAGGAATATTACACCGATTCAAACAGAGTTACGGTCGAAAATCCGAGGTTTCTGAGAAAAGGTGAGAAAGTCCTCAAGCGCTCTCAACGTCGTGTGTCCAGAAAAGTTAAAGGTTCAAAAAACAGAGGCAAGGCTAGGCAGATTCTAGGTAAGTGCCACCTCAAAATAAGTAGGCAACGCAAAGACCATGCTGTGAAGTTAGCAAGGTGCGTAATTCAGTCAAACGACTTGATAGCCTACGAAGACTTGAGGATTAAAAATATGGTGCAGAATCACTGTCTGGCGAAGTCTATCAACGACGCATCTTGGTATCAGTTCCGTGTATGGCTAGAATATTTTGGAAAAGTATTTGAGCGTGTAACGGTTGCGGTAAATCCGCAATATACCAGCCAAGAATGCTCTAGCTGTGGCGCAATTGTCAAGAAAACTCTATCTACTAGAACCCACGTTTGTAAATGCGGGTGTGCAATGGATAGGGATGAGAATGCTGCTAGAAATATCCTGAGTCGAGGATTGGGTACGGTAGGGCATACCGGAACCTTTGCACTAGATGCAAGCAACGCTTCGGGAGAATTGACCTCTACTTTGGTTGGAGAAATCCTGTCGCAAGCAAGTTAGCTCGTAGAACGAAGAATCCCCACGCCTTCAGGCTGGGGAGTGTCAACCAAGGTAACTTCATTGGTAACCAGATTACAGGGACTCAATACATTGTTTACAAAGTCCGGGCGAAAAACATTGATGCCGAAGTTAGTAAGAGCGGTGGTTATCGTTTGATTTATCAAGTTGAATCACCGAATCAAGTTGTTTTACACCTGATTTACGCAAAATCCGAACAAGCAAACGTCTCGGCCGAAGAAATCCAAACTGCGATCGTACAATACCAAGCAGATCCAGACGATTGACTGTATTTAACCAAAATTTGGGAAATATGTGCTAACTCTTGACTACATACTGACAACAGTGAAAAATATGCAAAAACACCAGCAAGCAACCAACCTATGAACTTTTCCCAGAAATCAGGCAAAAGTGCCACATCCACAAAAACCCACACAACCCAGAATCCGGGCGCCGCAGGATTGCGGAAAATACTTGTAGCCGCCGGCATAGCTTCTCTGTGCGCTAGCTGTCAAAATCCTCAAACACCCACTGCCACAACTCCCGGAAGCAGTCCCGGAGCCACTCCAGCAGCCTCTCCCGTCGCAGTCAGCACCCCCGGAGACCCAAATACCGTCAAAATAGTCTCCATGCTCCCCATGACAGGCAGCGCCTTGGGTCAATCTCAAACAATGGTCAACGGCATCAAACAAGCACTCGCCGAAACCGACTCCAAAGCTTGCGACGGCAAAATCAAAATCGAATACGAAGTTCTCGATGACGCCACCGCCGCCGCCGGCAAATGGGACCCCGCACAGGTAACGTCCAACTCCAACAAAGCCGTCGCTGACGGTTCGGTAGTTGCCGCCATCGGTCACTATAACTCCGGTGCCGCCAAACTTTCGATTCCCGTGCTCAACCAAGCTAACGTCGTCATGATCAGTCCGGCGAACACTTATCCGGGACTGACGAAACCAGGAAAAGGCGAACCCAAAGAACCCAACGTTTATTATCCCGGAGGCACTCGCAATTTCACCCGCGTTGTGCCTGCTGACGACCTTCAAGGCTCTGTAGCTGGCAATTGGGCAAAATCTTTAGGCGTGCAAAAAGTCTTCATTCTGGACGATCAAGAACTCTACGGTAAAGGTATTGCTGACGTTTTTGAAGCAACTGCTAAAAAGTTGGGCATTCAAGTCCTCGGTAGGGAGGGAATTGATATAAAAGCTAGCGACTACAAGGCGTTAATGAATAAGATCAAAGCTTTAAATCCAGACATGATTTACTTCGGTGGCACTACTCAGAGCAACACGGGACAAATAATTAAAGACATGAGAAATGTCGGGATGGCGGCTGATGCAGTTAAGTTCATGGGGCCCGACGGTATCAAAGATCAAGCTTTAATTGACGCAGCAGGCAAAGATGGCGAAGGTGTTTACGCTACTTTTGGCGGCTTGCCTGCTAAAGAATTGACTGGTGAAGGGGCCAAGTGGTACGCAAGTTACAAGGCAAAATTTAATGCTGAACCGGAAGCTTATACAGCTTACGCTTATGAATCTGCTAAAGTGGCGATCGCCGCAATTAATAAAGTCTGCAAAAACGATCGCGCTGCAATCCGCGATGCTGTCTTGGCAACTAAGGATTTTAAAGGGGTACTCGGCACTTGGAGTTTCGACGCTAACGGCGACACAAGCTTGACTGTAATGTCAGGAAATGTTGTTAAAGCTGGTAAGTGGGAGTTTGTGAGTGCACTCAAGACTGAATAATTAGTCTGTTGACTGTTGACTGTTGACTGTTGACTGTTGTCATTTTATCGATTACTGATCGCAGTCTAGGACGCATTGATACTAAAGAAACCGGGTTTTTACTGGATTTAAGATTTCGATCGAGTTGTTTCGGACAAAACCCGGTTTCTACCTCAATGCACAATTCCCGATTCTCGATTACCAATTCCCAAAATTATGAAAAAATGGCAGAGTATTCTTCTCTATCTAGGTGTAGCTTATATAGTTTTGTTGTTAGGGCCGATCGCCGGATTTGACTTGCCCAAAATTGTTGGGGAAATAGTCAGCAATCCTGAAGTTTTGATTCAACAATTATTAGTTGGCATAGTCAACGGCGCGCTGATTGCAATTATTGCTTTAGGTTATACGATGGTTTACGGCATTATTGAATTAATCAATTTTGCTCACGGCGATTTGTATATGTTGGGTGCTTTTGCTTCCTTAACTGTGTTCGGGGCTTTTGGCATTGAAGACGGCGCACCTTTAGCTGTTGCTATACCAGTGATGTTAGTTGCTTTAATTGTATGTTCGGTGTTTTGCGCTGGACTAAATATGGTTGTGGAAAAGTACGCTTATCGACCTTTGCGAAATGCTCCTCGCTTGGCTCCGTTAATTTCGGCGATCGGAGTTTCTTTTATATTCCAAAATATGGGATTATTTTGGGGAGGATTGAAAGCTTTTATTCCAGTGATGGGTTCTAATTCGGCTGCTCCGAAAAGCTTCCCCGATTTGTTGCCGCGAGTTGATATTCTCAAAGCTATGGGAATTCAAACAAGTATTGTGTTTACCACTAAGGATTTAATTGTGTTGGTGGTGGCTTTGGTATTAATGGTTTTGCTTCATGTGTTTGTGCAGTACACTCGTTTGGGAAAGGCGATGCGGGCAACTGCTCAAAGCCGCGATGCTGCTAAAATTATGGGAATTAATGTGGATCAGATTATTGCTCTGACTTTTTTGATTGGTGGCGCTTTGGCTGGTTCGGCTGGAATTCTGGTTGGTTTGTACAATAATACTATTGTTTTTACAATGGGTTTTACTGCGGGTTTAAGAGCTTTTACGGCGGCGGTTTTGGGGGGAATTGGTAATATTGTGGGGGCGATGTTAGGAGGGGTTTTGATTGGGGTGTTGTCGTCTTTGAGCGATCAGTATTTGTCGAGTCGCTGGACTAATGCTTGGGTGTTTGGGGTTTTGGTGGTGATTTTGGCTTTTC
>JAYUGZ010000614.1:0-3791 GCA_043767465.1 Cyanobacteriota bacterium | reverse complement strand
ATAAAAACTGCCAAAGAGATGTTGGCTTTGCGAAAGTCTGCACCTTGCAAAGTAGCTCCGTGGAAGTCTGCATCGGACAAATTTGCTCCGCTCAAGTTTGCCTGGTTTAAGTTAGCACCGCACAACTTGGCATTAGTTAAATTGGCGCGCTGGAGGTTAATTCTGCTCAGGTACGACATCGTTAAGTTTGCACCCCAGAGGTCAGCACTGCTTAAATTGACGCCTATTAAATCGGCACCGCTCAGGTAGACGCCTCTAAGATTCATACCTTGAAAATCTAGTTCTCCTGATGTATATCGCCTTAAAATTTCGCTGGCATTCATATTTTATTTTTTGGTAATTACTGGGCAAAATCTACTTACTATTTAGAGATTTTTGGCATTCATGGTCTCTTAGATAGGGACAAAAGTTTGTGTTATCCAGACAGGAATCTGGACATTTAATGAGTTGGATTCACAAATTCTTGAGTCCAAATGACTGTTTTGTTGCCTAACTGCCGCCCGTGAATTTTTACGTGAGTAAGAACTTGTGATTTTAAAGTACACAGTTTTTTGTGAATGTATATAGCTGTATCCTGTTGGCTTGGTACTTCGGCAGACTCCAGAATGACGTGGAGCCAACCGTCTTTAAATCCGGCTGTAGCAGTAATTCCCTTAGGGTGTAACAATTGATTAATCAATTGGGCGATCGCCTTTGGTTTGCCTTGTTTTGCCATTTCCACGAGCTGATACTGATTGGCTTTATGGGTAGAGTTTTGCTGCTGTGTTGTTGAAGTATTTTCTGCAATATTCTCCTGTGTTTCGGAAGGAGAGATCCCGCTTTGTTTTGACTCCAGTTCGCTCAGGATTTCCATTAATTTGTCTGTAAATCCCTGAACTTTTCCTAGATAATCTCTGAGATTTTTATATTTCCCGTACAAACGCTCCTCTGGACTTTCTGTAGAAAATTTACCATTCAAACCCGCTTCTAACTGGCTAAATATCTTTTCTATCTGCGCAATTGCGGAGTTAGCACTTTGACTAACTAATCCTTTCCTTTCTTCTTCCAGTCCCAACTTGTGTTTGATGGAATCGCTAATATTTATAGTAACAGGAACTGCCGGGTTTAAAGTTTCTATAAGAGTCGGCATTTCTGTGACTGGGACTGGGAATGTTTCTACCAATTCCTGTCTGAAATCGATCGAAGAATTATTGCTGGTTTCGGGTTCTTTAAACTGTATATTTTCTACCGTGTCCGGCACTAAATAACTTTTCTGGGGGTCATAATGATAGTGAGCCGGAGCAGCTTGAATGATGTGAGTAATATCGCCCGCCTCAAAATATTCGCTGCGTCTGTCAACTTGCTCGCTCTCTCCGTAAACACTGTTTAAATGCGTCTGATCGCAATCTTCGGTAGCCGAATCTTGGGTAGCCGAATCTTCGGCTCGATCGCGTTCTTCCTGTTGCAACTTTGCGTAACAAGGATTCATTGCTTTGATAATCACGCTAGCGGCTTGGTCGCATTCGTCTGTGTTGTCGAGATTGCCGGCAGTTCTGTAAAGCTGAGTTTCGAGTTGGGCTAGGCTGCCGCAGACATTAAAAAGTTGGCGCAGCAGAGTGTCAAGTTCTTGAGTTTTTAACAGTAGCCAGTCGCGATCGCTAAAAGTGAACTCGTGATAAAGAGTAGAAAAAATGAGAATTTTCGCTCTCAGCGGATTTGTTTGCTGTAAAATTTTTTCTCTGACATCAAATAGATTTCCCGGGTCTCTTTCGTTCGATTCCCCTGCTGGCAGTTCCGAACTGAAGTGGTCATCAAATGCAGGTGCTTCGTATCCGCCAAAATTAGATATGTTTGTTTCTAATTTTGTGAAATCTTCGTATTCGTAAAGCCTGCTCAGTTGGCAGACGATTTGATCTGCCACTAAAGCGTACTCGGTTTTTTTATTGACCTTGGCAACTATACTGTTTAAAACAGTTTCAATATCTTCTAACCTGGTATATTTAGCGCAGAGTTCTTCGATTAATTTCCGTAGCTCTGCGCTGGCGAGTTGGGCCGGATCGTTTTCCCAACACTCTTTACAAGCAAAAAATAATATTTTTTTAATCCGCGAGAGATTGACATCTTGTTCTAATTCGCCTACAACTTCATCTAAAATAGATAAAGCTTTCATACTTTTCCTCCCAAAAAAATACCCTGCCCACAGTCAGCAATAAATAATACAACTATACCACATTTGATAAATGCAAGACTTTGATTCGATCGTAATTGGCAGCGGCATTGGTGGCTTAGTGGCGGGTTCGATGCTGGCTCGCTACGGCAAGCGGGTACTCGTCTGCGAGAGCCACACCATAGCGGGCGGGGCGGCTCACAGCTTTTCGCGCCGGGGATTTCACTTTGATTCGGGGCCTTCTTTTTATTGCGGTTTGACCGATCGCCAGTCGTTGAATCCTTTGCGGCAAGTTTTGAATATTTTGGATGAATCGATCGCAGCAATTGCCTACGACCCGCTGGGGCATTACCATTTTCCCGAGGGAAGTTTACCAGTTTATGCTAATGCGAGAAATTACTTAGATGCTGTAGCTGAATTCGCACCGCAAGGCGCTGTAGAATTGCAGCAATTTCAACAAAATTTATTAGTTTTGTATGAAGCTTTGCGTGGGATTCCGGCTTTAGCGTTGAGATCCGACTGGCAGTTGATACCTGTGTTGCTGTCTCGGTACTCGCCAGCTTTGCTGAAGCTGTTACCGTCATTGGGGGCGATCGCCAGTTCAGCAGGTTCCTTGATGGATCGGGACGTACAAGACCCTTGGGTGCGACGTTTGATCGATTTGGAGTGCTTTTTGCTATCGGGCTTGAAAGCGCACGGAACCGTCGCGCCGGAAATCGCTTTTATGATTGGCGAACGATCGCGATCAGCGATCGAATATCCTGTAGGAGGCAGCGGTGCGATCGTCGATGCCTTAGTTCGAGGCTTGCAGCGCTGGGGAGGAAAGTTGCGATTGGGAACACCCGTCGAGCAAATATTAGTAGAATCCGGCAAAACCACGGGCGTTCGTTTGCAAAATGGCGAAATTATCTGCGCTCCAATTGTCATTTCCAATGCCACCATCTGGGATACTTATACAAAGTTACTGCGGCCTGAAGATTTGCCGGCAAGCTACCGAAAAACCGCCTTATCGATGCCAGCAGTAGACAGTTTCATGCACCTGCATTTAGGAATTAAAGCCGAAGGACTTGAAGGGTTGACCGGCCACCACGTCGTCGTTCATGACAGCAAGATTGACATTACAGTACCCGGAAATACCTGCATGATTTCGATTCCGACAGTGTGGGATGCAAATCTCGCGCCGCCCGGACATCACGCGATTCACGCTTATACATTGGAACCTTACGCAGGTTGGGAATACGGCGACGGTTATCAGGAAAGAAAACAAGGGCGATCGCAATCTCTGTTTAAAGCTTTAGAAAAAATTATACCTGATTTGCGATCGCGAATAGTCCTGGAGTCGATCGGCACACCGCTAACCCACGCCAGATATTTGCGCCGGTATCAAGGAACCTACGGGCCTGCAATCGTCGCCGGAAAAGGCACATTTCCCGGGCCGCAAACCCCGATCGAAGGCTTGTATCGGGTGGGAGACAGCACCATGCCCGGAATCGGCGTTCCCGCCGTCGCAGCATCGGGTATTTTGTGCGCGAATACCCTGGTAAATTCCGATGTGACAGCACAATTTTTGTAAATTGGTAGATAAAAGGGGCGGGTTTTGCCAAAGAAGACCGGGCGGTTGAAACCGCGTCTATACAAACAAAAC
>JAYUGZ010000613.1:0-3791 GCA_043767465.1 Cyanobacteriota bacterium | reverse complement strand
AACCGGGATTTTAGAGGGGTATGGATTGAAGGTTGTCAGGTTTACGAATGTTGAGGTGTTGCAGAGTTTTGAGGGGGTTTGTGGGGAGTTGTTGGGTTCGATTGAGGGTGATTTTTGAGGCTTCTTCACCCTGGCGCCCCCCTTAGGTCGGGGGGGACATGAGGGGAGGAGAGTTGAATGGGTTGCTCGATGCGATCGGGGCGATCGCGCCACGGAGAATAACAGCTACATAATTGTTAAGTAAGTATCTACAGATTCGGAGGGTAAAACCCTTAAAGTTTGGTTGCGTAGGTCGGGTTCTAATCCCAGAGCTTCTAGGGGAATTACCCCGATTAAAGCATCTCGGCCTCCCGGTAATTCCAAACATTCAAAAGTGCCTTCTCGACCACATAAAGATATTTTGGCATCTTGAAAGATTCGTGCTTTACTGATTCCTGTGGCGGTGGCGACATCTACTTCTTTAAGCAGTTCAAGACCGAGTTGTGCGATCGCCTGTGCGGGCAAGCATAATGTAGTTGCACCCGTGTCTACCAAAACATTATCTAGCGTGAGGGAGCGTATTTGCTCCGTTGGAATGAATCCTCGTGCAGCAGCAGACTGGTCGGCACGATTTGTAACGGTCAGTGTTGTTAAAACTTTACCCATTGATTTGTCGGAAGTTGCGTACATTGCGATCGAGCCTCCTCGTTCTCTGTATCTTAAATTATGGCACGTTTGGCATTTGCTACATCGACCTTTCCATCCCAAAAGGGCGATCGACCTTTCCATACCAAAAAGAGCGATCGCCCTTTCTATATAGCCAAAAATAGCCAAACCTATAATCGCACGTTTTGATTTATTCCAAAAGGGCGATCGCTCTTGTTTGAGAAAGAGGAATTAAGGGCGATCGCCGAGTTCACAGCACTATCGTGCATCTGCGATTTTTCGAGGAGAAACTCTGGATCAGTTTTGATTGAAAACAGTTTGCAAATTACGATAACCACTAATTACTCGCAAAATTTCAATACCTTGCTTTGTTCTAGAAAATAATCGGAAATTTCTGATAAATCTCGACTCGCATCAATCGTAATAACCAAACGTTTCATAATGCTGCTTCTTTGGCGCTTTGCACTTTAGCTCTCAGTTGAGCTAGCACCACGTTTGCTTCTAACACTTCGCCACGCTGTGCTTGTTCCCGTGCGATGTCAATTTTTTTGCGCGTTGCTTGGGCCCAGACTAAGTATTCTGGGCTACGATCGGCATCGGGTAGCGCAACATCATCAATCAGTAACAGTAAGGCGGTGTTTATCGCTTCTTCTAAAGAAGGGTATTGCCCTTGTTTGACGAGGGTTTCGAGAACTTGGGTTTGGGCTTGGCTAAGGGTGATTTGCATGATCGTATTCGACCTTTTGTTGCAGGATAGTTCGACTTTATCGTAGCAAATCGGCAAGCGATCGTTTTTTGGGGAATAGCGATCGCCCATCTGTAATCCCAAGCATCGCACTTTTTGACTTATTCCAAAAGGGCGATCGCCCTTGGTTGACAAAAATGGGCAAAGGGCGATCGCACTGTACGATCGCTAGTCGATTTTGGGCTTGCAATCGACAAAGGATAGAGCCTCTTCATCGAGATAGTCGGCGATCGCCATTTCAATTACTGCCCAAACTGGATAGTTCATTGTTTGAGCCCGCATGGACAGTGCTTCACGAATGGTTTTGGGTAATCCTTCTAGAAAGATTTGTGCTAATTCCGGTGACAGATGTTCGGTGATAATAGGCTGAGTTTGCATAGAATTAGTCCCTCGCTGGAATTTTCACGTTATAGGGTGGGTTAACGGCTTGAATGATGAGGCTTTCTAACTCTGATGATAGCTGAATCCATTGAGTAAAATCTAGCTGGTAAAAAGCGATAGCGATCGCACTCAACTGGAGGCTAATAGTTTTATAATAGACAAGCTAGGCAAGCACAAAAAGTGAAAACCTATGTCACAGGCAATCCTCAACCAAATTGTCAATCAGCTTGAAATGCTGGAATTTTTCGAGTTACAGGAACTCGATCGCGCGATCGGGAAATATCTGGCCCAGAAACAGCAAGCCACTCAACAAAATCAAAAATTTGCTAAAAAAAGGCAATTATTTCGAGAATGGGATGATATTTCTGATGAAGAAGCTGCGGTACTAAAATCTGAGTTTGGGGCAGAAGATTTAGCTTTTGCAGAAGTTGCCTTAAGTGACTATCTTCCTGGACTTCAGCAACAGGATAAAATCTGATGCTAGGAGATGTTTATTTAGCCGATTTGAATCCTTCGAGAGGTTCAGAACAAGCAGGAATTAGACCAGTCATTATTGTACAGCGAGATACATTAGACCGCTTTACTACAACAGTAGTAGTAATTCCCATAACAAGTAATCTGCGGCGTGCTAAAATACCAATGACAAAATGTGATATTTTGTGTTACTATCAAAGTAGTAGTTGACTCAAATAGGTGGCTCAACATCATGAATATATCGTTAACTCCTGAATTAGAGCAATTTGTTCAGTCAACAGTCAAAAATGGTAGATACTCATCAGCCTCTGAAGTGATTCTGGCTGCATTACGATTGCTAAAAGAACGGGAAATTTTAGTTGTTTTGAATCCGGTTTCGTCTGACGGGAACCAGAAACCCAGCTATGATTTCTCTGATTTGGTGGGGCGATTAACTTGGCAGGGAGATGCAGTAACAATGCAGAGGAATCTACGCGATGAGTGGTAATCGCTATGTGTTGGATACGAATGCGATCGTAGCTTTGCTTCAAGGGAATCTTCAACTGGTTGAATTACTTAAAGATGCCGATTGGATCGGAGTTTCAGTTATTAGCCAAATTGAGTTTCTGGTGTTTCCTGGGCTGACTCAAGACGATCGTCAGATTTTTGAGCAGTTTCTGCAACGAGTGGAGGTTCTTGGTTTAGGGGCGATGGATGCTGTTTTGATTGACAAAATCATTGAAATTCGCCAGCAACATCGCTTGAAACTGCCGGATGCGGTTATTGCAGCAATGGCAATCCAAAATTCAGCAACTTTGGTGACAGCCGATCGAGAGTTTGCAAAGGTAACAAGTTTAACGGTAATTAATTGGTAGAGATTGCCATCGATCGCCCTCTCCATCCCCAACAAGCGATCGACCTTTCCATCCCAAAAGAGCAATCGCCCTTTCCATATAGTCAAAGATAGCCAAAAAGCGATCGCACTTTTTGACTTATTCCAAAAGGGCGATCGCCCTAATTGTCAAGTAGACATGATTTGAGATAAACTAATTCTGAAACTATTCCCTAAATATCGCCCCTTCACCAACAATTTTAATGAACATCCTGTCCCCCCCTTCTTAAGGGGGGCTAGGGGGGATCATTCCAAGACTAAGCAACTCAACCTAGAATTCCCATTAACATCTTGTCCCCCCCTTCTTAAGGGGGGCTAGGGGGGATCGTACCGGGATCATGCCAAAACTAAACGACTCAAACTTCCACCTACCATACACCCCAAAACTCATCCCCATCGCCAAACAACTGCGAAAAAATCCAACTCCATCCGAAAAAAAACTGTGGCAAAATTTTCTAAGAAATTTCCCTTTGCGAGTTTTGAGACAGCGCCCCATCGACAATTTTATCGTAGATTTTTATTGTGCGGCTTTACTGTTAGTAATTGAGATTGATGGCGAGAGTCATTTTACGGAAGAAGGGAAACTATATGATGCAGAAAGAACCGGGATTTTAGAGGGGTATGGATTGAAGGTTGTCAGGTTTACGAATGTTGAGGTGTTGCAGAGTTTTGAGG
>JAYUGZ010000612.1:0-9394 GCA_043767465.1 Cyanobacteriota bacterium | reverse complement strand
AGGTCTGAACGTGGCAGAATTTTTCTCAAATATCAAGGATAAATTGAGCAAAGTCACTAAGGCAGTAGGCGGTAATTCCGATCGAGAATCGCCGAATGCTGCCAATAGCACCGGGCTAAACTCGCCGCAATCTCCGGCTCAATTGTCTGCTGAGTCAACAGGTGAGCGATCGGAGTATGTGGTATCAAAAGATGCTGAACATCCAGAAGAGTCAGAATTAGCATCAGAATATTCCGACTCAGAACACGATGAATATCCCATAGTCAAGCGCGATTGGGAAGGTTTGAGGCGCTTAATCGCTTGGTTGGAAATTGAACCTCAAGTTACCAGCTTGCAAGCAAAGGGAAAGGAGTTGTTGCGGCCGGGATTGAGTGCGATCGGAACTAAATCACCCGAAAAATCGGATAACAGTGTAGTGCCGTCCAACAGCGCGCCGCCAAATACGGAACTGCAAATAAATACCGAACTACAGGAAATTATTGCATCGCCAAATACCGAACTGCAAATAAATACCGAACTACAGGAAAGTATTGCACCGGAGGAAGATAGCGCACCGCAGAAAAAGACTAAAAAACGCATCTCCCGCCGCCCTAGATTTTGGATAGGTTTGGGTATTCTCAGTATAGGGAGTGGCGCTTTAATCTACGGTTTGTGGATTTTATACACCTTAGACAAAGGTTTACCGGATGTTAACGATTTGTCGGCTTTTAACCGTGATGGAACGCTCACAATTAAGGCGGCAGACAATACGATTTTGTTGCAGTCGGGGCCGGCAACTAGAGATAAGCTGAAACTTAAGGAAATTCCAGAACTGTTGACTAAAGCTTTTATTTCTATAGAAGACCGCCGTTTTTATGAACATCGCGGGGTGGATTATCAAGGTATTGCGCGATCGATCGGTTCTAATGTGATAGCCAGAGATTTGGTGCAGGGCGGCAGTACAATTACGCAACAATTGGCGCGCGTCGTTTTTCTCAATCAGGAAAGAAGCATCAAGCGGAAGGTGCGGGAGGCTCTGTTAGCTCAAAAAATAGAGCGGGAGTTGACTAAAGAACAAGTTTTAGAACGGTATCTAAATCTGGTTTATTTGGGTTCAGATGCTTACGGGGTGGCGGATGCGGCTTGGGTTTTCTTTAGCAAACCAGTCGATAAATTAAGTTTGGCAGAGATGGCAACTTTGGCGGGTTTGCCACCTGCACCGAGCGAATATTCGCCTTTGGTAAATCCGAATCTTGCTAAACAGCGCCGCAATACTGTGCTGCAACAAATGCAGGAAGCGAAGGTAATTACAGAGGCCCAGGCGAAGGAAGCCCAGGCGGAACCTATCAAGGTGAAACAAAGTCAACCGAAGCGATTTAAAGTAGTCGCGCCTTATTTTGCTAGTTACATTCGCAAGGAATTGCCGCGCTATGTTTCTAAGGATGCTTTGGAAGCTGGCGGTTTGACTGTCGAGACGACGGTGGATTTGAAGTGGCAGAAAATAGCGGAAAAGGTGGTTAAAGATGCGATCGAAGTAGATGGCCGCCGTCAGGGTTTTGAACAGGCGGCTTTAGTTTCAATCGAAACTAAAACTGGGGAAGTTAAGGCCCTGGTAGGCGGTGGAAGTTTTAAGGAAAGTCAGTTTAATCGCGCTACGCAGGCTTTGCGGCAGCCCGGATCGACTTTTAAAGGGTTGGTTTATGCGGCTGCTATGGGGGCGGGTTTTTCGCCTTACGATAGCTATGAAGATGCGCCAATTATTATCGACGGCTATCAACCGAATAATTACGGGAAAAAGTTTAGCGGTTGGCGATCGATCTCTGATGCTTTGAGGAGTTCGGTGAATGTGGTGGCTGTCAGGGTGTTGATGGATGTCGGGTTTGAACCTGCGATCAAATTAGCCCACGATATGGGAATTAAGTCTAAATTAAGTCCGATTTATTCCCTGGCTTTAGGTTCGTCTGAAGTGAATTTGCTGGAATTAACTAATGCTTACGGTACTTTAGCGGCGGAAGGTAATTTTATTGAAGCCCACGGCATTACTAAGGTGATTAATCAGCGGGGAGATGTGATTTATCAGGCTGATTTTAAACCGAAGCGGGTTTTGGATAAGGATAGTGCTGCGATTACTACTTGGATGTTGGAGGGTGTGGTGACTGGTGGTACGGGCGGGCCTGCTTCTTTAGCCGATCGCGCTGTTGCTGGCAAAACTGGCACTTCCGAAAAGGTGCGGGATTTGTGGTTTATCGGTTACATTCCGCAGGTGGTGACAGGCGTTTGGCTGGGGAATGATGACAATTATCCGACGGGGGGAACTAGCGGTACTGCGGCTTACAATTGGCGCGATTTTATGAGTCAAGCTGTGAAGGAAATGCCGGTTGAGAAGTTTCCAAAGTTGCCTGAGTTGGAAGGCCGCAAAGGCAGTATTAAGGCGAAACCAGTGCAGCCGAACGAGATTATTCGGGGGATGATTGTGAATGAGGATGGTGCGATCGTACCTTACAATCCCAATCCCGAACCCCGGCGTCGCGAGTGGCAAGAACCGGCTTATCAAGAACCAGCTTATCAAGAACCAGCTCATCAAGATCAGAGATATTAAACTCTTAAAGAAGACGGCGGTTGAAACCGCGTCTATACAAACACTCACGCGCATTGCCAAGGGTTAAATGCTTGTTAATCTCGTTTCAGCCGCACCATAAAAAAGCCATCCTGAAGAAGACGGCGGTTGAAACCGCGTCTATACAAACAAAACCCGCCGACGCGGGTTGAATCCTTCTTAATCTCGTTTCAGCCGCACCATAAAAAAGCCATCCATTTGATGTTTGTGCGGCCAAACTTTCACCCATCCTTCGGGTGACGGTTGAACGGGTAAATCAATAGTTGGCGGTTCGATTTGCCAGTCTGGATTGGTATCTAAGAACGATCGCACAACCTGTTCATTTTCCAAAGGATGAATCGTGCAAGTTGCGTAAACTAATACGCCACCGGACTTGACAAAAGTCGCTGCATTTGCTAGTAATTCCGATTGCAGTTGGGATTGTTGTTGAATGTTTTCGGGAGTGTGTCGCCAACGGGCGTCAGCGCGGCGGTGCAGGGTTCCGAGGCCCGAACAAGGTGCATCTAATAATACTCTGTCTGCTAGGTTGATAAATTCTGGGAAGTGGCGGCTGTCTCCGGTATGAATTTTAATGGATTTCATCTGGAGTCGATCGGCATTTTCAGCAAGTTTTTTCAGTCTGCTAGCGGTTTTGTCGCAGGCGTAAATAGTGCCTGTATCCTGCATTAATTCGGCGCTGTGGGTGGTTTTCCCTCCCGGTGCAGCGCAGGCATCGATGATGATTTCCCCGGGCTGTGGATCGAGTAAATGGGTGACTAATTGAGCGCTGCTGTCTTGGATTGTCCACCAACCTTCGCTATATCCGGGAATGTTTTGGATTGCGCCGGTACTGCCATTTAGTCTTAATGCTTGGGGTAAATGGGGGATTCTGCTGGTTGAGATGTTCTGGGCTTGGAAGGCGGTCTCGATTTGGGCGATCGAGGTTTTTAAGGGATTGATTCTGAGGTCAATTGTGGGAGATTGATTGAACCATTCGCAGAGTTGTTCGGTTTCGGTTTCGCCTATTTGTTCTTTCCACAATTCTACTAGCCAGTCGGGGAAACTGTGGATAATTCCGAGGCGTTCGACGGTTGATTTATAATTAGTAACTGTTAATGGGTTTAAGTCAGTTTCTGTTAAACGTATATACTGCCGCAGCAAGCCGTTGACAAAACTGCTGAGTCCTGACAATTTGTTTTCTTTTGCTAGTTGAACGGTGGTGTTTACGGCGGCGGAGGGGGGAATATTGTTGAGATATTGGAGTTGATATAAGCCTAAATGTAGGATTGTACGTAGATCTGGCGGTTGTTGGGAGGCTTTTTTGGTGGCTAGTTTGTCGATGATGAAGTCGATCGATCGCATTCTCCTAACGCTACCGTACACTAATTCTGTGACTAAACGGCGATCGAGGTCGGTGAGTTGAGAATTGCGGAAAGTGCGATCGAGGGCGGCGTCTGCGAATGCACCACGGCGGTGGACTTCGCGGAGTGCGAGAAAGGCTATTTGACGGGGATTTTGCATGGCTGGTTGGTTATATGTCAAGTCATTATAGGTGATTCAAATACCCGGCGGTTGAGACGGCGGTTGAAACGGCGGTTGAAACCGCGTCTACACACACAAAACCCGCCTCCGCGGGTTGAATTTCCTTTATTCAGTCGGCGTCCGGCGGACATCGTTTGTGTAGCCGCGATTTCCAATCGCCGGGGCCTCAATTATCTCATAATTGAGGCTCAAATGTCCTCTGGATTTATGCCCATTTCTCGCAATTTTTCGGAAAGGCGATCGGCTTTTTGTTGTACTAATTCATTTTGTCTTGACAACTCCACATAAGACAAAAACTTCTGTCCATCAGGCCGATAAATCTCCAAGTCTCCCGATGCAGTTTGAAAACGGATCTGCAAACGTGGACTCACCCAACCATCCATTAATTCAATATAGTTTAGTTTTTCATCAGAACGCAGCCAACCAATTAATTCATTATCCTCGGGACTGTAGACATAATATTCTTCAACTCCATAATCCTGGTAGAAATTAAACAGCTTAAACAGCGATCCCATTCGATTGCCAGGTGAGAGTATTTCAAAAACAACTTGCGGGGCGATATTGTCTTCCAGCCACTGTTGATAAGAACCTCTGTAACCTTTCGGTCTGCCAAACACTACCATCGTATCAGGTGCTTGGCGAGTTTTATTATCTCCTTCGATTGGATACCACAGCAAGTCACCTGCTACAAAGACATTTTCGTTGTCTTTGTATAAAGCATCTATTCCACCTTGAATGGTGACAATTAGTTCAAACTGTTTGGTGTTGTCTGACATGGGTTTGCCGTCGCTGTCGGGGTAGATGATTTCTGATGAGGTTTTTGTGGGAATTGTTGCCGTCATGGGGATGAGTCCTTTGCTAGTAAAAGTATGTCATTGCGAGCGTCTTAGCGAAGCAATCGCAGGGGTTATGATAGCTTTACATTCTGTGACATGATAACGTTTATTTGCGCCTACCTACTTATCATCCAATACGGTTCACTTAAGGTTTGCTTGTCATTGCGAGCGTCCTCGCGAAGCAATCGCAGGGTCTGTTTGTCACATCGTTTTTCCCGGTGTACTGTCTTAAGTAAAGCGTATTGACTTATCATCAATTTATATTTTACTCTATTTGATAAGGCAATACGTTTTGAGAAAAACGTATTTTAACCGTTCCATCTTCAACCTGCGGAGGCAGGTTTTGCTTGTATAGACGCGGTTTCAACCGCCGAGTCTTTCTGACACCAATGGTTCTAATAATTTGCGTTCTTCAATGGGAAGTTCTAGCAAAACTCGTCTGTCGCCCTTGGTTTCCTTATAGCGGACAGCCGCATTCAGCAGGCGGATGGGAATTTGGAATTGTTCGTAGTTGCTGGTTTGTTCTTGCCACAATTCTAACCAAGTGCGGGCGGCTTTGTCGCTGACCATTTCTGACATTAGCGCGGGGATGTTTCGCACGATTCCCTGTCCTAAGATTGAGAGATATTTGTGTTTTTGATAGACTGAAATTAGGCTGGTGATGCGTGTTTGAGATATGGCTGGATTGTGGGTATTCGCGAATAGGTTGCGGATAATTAACTCGACATCTTCTGAATCGGCTTCTTCTCCGGGTTCGAGGCGTTGGAATGCGTCGTCTAAGGCGGCAATACCTTCATCCCAACGATTTAATCCGAGAATGGCAATGGCGCGATTGAAGAAGACAGGTGCACCTTCTTTACCAAGTTCGATCGCTTTGTCATAAGATGCTAAGGCTTCTTCATAGCGATTGAGGTTGTTGAGTACATAGCCTCTGAAAATCCAGGCCCACTGATAATTGGCATCAACTTCGATCGCCCGATCGTAAGATTCTAAAGCTTCATCATACCGTTTGAGGATCATGAGTACACCACCTCGTAAAACCCACACCCACTGATAATTGGCATCAAGTTTGAGCGCCAGATTTAAAGATACCAAGGCTTCTTCATGGCGTTTGAGGTTGATGAGTACATTACCTCTGTTAGCCAAAGCCGACTGATAATTGGTATCAAGTTCGAGCGCTTTATCAAAAGATACTAAGGCTTCTTCATACTGTTTGAGGTTGTTGAGTACATGACCCCGAATATGCCAAATACTTGCATAATTTGATACAAGGTCGATCGCTTTTTCGCAGGATGCTAAGGCTTCTTCATAGCGTTCGAGGTTGTTGAGTACAGGGACTCGTTTAACCCAAAACAAGTGATCGTTTGGAACGATATCGATCATTTTATCCCAGGACTCTAAAGCTTCTTCATAGCGTTTGAGGCTGTTGAGCACATCGCCTCTCTTAGTCCAATACCACTGATCATTCGGGTCAAGTTCGATCACCCGATCGTAAGATGCTAATGCTTCATCGTAGCGTTTGAGGTTGTCGAGTACATCGCCTCGCCAATACCAATGCCACTTATGATTGTCGTCGAGTGCGATCGCTCTATCATAAGATCCTAATGCTTCGTCGTAGCGTTTGAGATTGTTGAGTACATTGCCTCGGTAAGCCCAAGCCCACTGATAATTAGGATCAAGTTCGATCGCCCGATCGCAAGATACTAAGGCTTCATCATAGCGTTTGAGATTGTTGAGTACACGGCCTCGATTAGTCCAAGCCCACTGATAATTGGCGTCTAGTTCGATCACCCGATCGCAAGATGCTAATGCTTCATCGTAGCGTTTGAGGTTGTCGAGTACATTGCCTCGCCAATACCAATACCACTTATTATTGTCGTCGAGTGCGATCGCTCTATCATAAGATCCTAATGCTTCATCGTAGCGTTTTAGATTGTTGAGTACATCGCCTCGCCTCGCCCAAGCAAACTGATAATTGGCATCACGTTCGATCGCCCGATCGAAAGATGCTAATGCTTCATCATAGCGTTTGAGAATGTTGAGTACATTGCCTCGTACATCCCAAATTTCCGGATAATTGGCACCAAGTTCGATCGCCCTATCAAAAGATTCTAATGCTTCATCATAGCGTTTGAGGTTGTTGAGTAAATTGCCTCTAAATGTACAAGCCCACTGATAATTGGGTTCTAGCTCGATCGCCCGATCGTAACATCCTAATGCTTCATCATAGGGTTCGAGGTCGTGCAAGAAACGTGCTTTTTCTAACCAGTCCTCTGCCTTACCGCGAATTCCTACCAGATTATTTGCTAAATCCAAGGCAGCAACAAAATCTTTATTTTCTTTGCAATTTTCAATTTTCCGCACATAAGCTGCTACGCGAGGGTCTTCATAATTCTCAATTTCCTGTGGCCCAAGCGCTCGCAGCAGATATTCTATCTCAACTACATTATTAGGCGGTAGTATTTCCAAATTTGGCTGAGACTTAAAATCACTTGTTTCCAATCTATTATCAAATAGCTCTTTCCCGATCGCACTAAATCCTACTCCCAAACGCTCCAATCGCTGTTTCAACTCTTCTTGCGTGTACCACAGCCGCAAAAAATCCACAATTAAACTAATTGGCTCGCCCCGATTCTTCTTTACATCCATGCAAAAGCGCATCAGCACTTCTTTAAGTTCATAATACGACTCGCGCCCACTCGGTTCGCTCGTCACATAACCCATTCCCGACAGTTGTTTAAGTTGGCTGGATGCTGTCTGATGCGTTATAAAACAGCGTCGGGAAATCTCTTTAACCATGACAGCCCCGCGCCGATCGCACAAAAATTCAATTATCTTGCGTTGTTGCGGCGAAAGCCATGCCATCCGCGCCTGATAGTAGGGTGTCAATTCATCCAGCGTTTGCAAAAACGATTTCACCAGTTGATCGAGCGAATCGCGAGTCAAAAATTCCGCAAAAATCATATAAACGCGATGGTTGCCGCCAGCCAAGTGATGGATGGCTTCAATTCGAGAACGTCCCTTTGGTGTTTCTATGAATAACTCTAGTTCTTTGTTGCCCTCTAATTTAGCGATATTTTTCAATAAGCAGACAACTTCATCTAAATGTAGCGTTGCTAAATCATGGATATTGAAAAAATTGTAGAATGGCGCTTTTTTAGGCTCGATTCCTTTGAATGAATGCTGAGATGTCGCGAAAATCGTACAGAAATGATACTTTTCTAAATAGTCTCGGAATTGCTGCTGCCCGCTGTCGCCCAACCCTTCAAACAAGTCATCCAGATTTTCTACCAGTAAAAGTAGAGTGCGATCGCCCGCAAAATCCTTGAGCAATTCTGCTGCTATCTGTTGAGCGTTATCGGGTGATTCACCGTAAAGCGATTCTACCCGCTCGAACAATTTAGCATTGTATTCATCCCGATATTCTGATTGGAGCGATCGCAAAATTCGCAGCAGCAAATCGAGAAACGACGTGACGCCCCACTCCTCCTCCCGCAACCAAGCAATCAGCACTTTTTCCCGCAAATCCTCCATTTTCCCGACGCGGTGATACATTAGCGAGACTAAATGCGTCTTCCCAATACCTCGCATCCCAATCAATAGGTGATGCTGCTGCTGAGGCTTGAGAATGCTCTGGCGGATGGACTCGACTAGCTCGTTTGCCAAATCATGACGCTGCACCAACATCTCCTCTAAATCTTCGTGCTTCATCAGACTGGGCGTGAAGCGAGACAGAAGCGTACCTTTCATACTGTCAACCCCCTGGATAATAACTGGTTCCCAAGAAGAGCCTGGGAAGGAGAAATTTTTGTTGATGCGTTTTCCATGAAATGCTTGTTATACAAGGTTTTTGCGGTTTCTACGTCAAATTGTACTACTATCGTATCATAGTTTTACATTAGTTTTAATGTACATTGATTTTAACGTATGTAGTAAAAACCTGCTTAAACTTGATTTTTTTGAAAGGCAGTGCTAAACTGCTCTTAACAAGCAAACAAGCGCCCCTAGGTGGTACTAGAGACGCTTTACGCTTATCAGTTTTGGGGAGCCACTGGCAGCAACCAGTAGCACTCTGTAATTTATGGTCTATTTAGACCGAGGACTTCTCATGACTAATTATAACAGCGAAGAGTTCAATCTGTTCAACCAGCCGATCACAGTTCCGGTGGAAATGGGCTGCACTGTTGAACGTGCCGCAAAATTAGTAGACCGCTCACCAGGCCCAATCTACCAGATACAAAATGGTAAATCATATTTTCGCAAGGTTCCCACAGGTACGTGGCAAGTACACTTGACAGGCAAAAATGATAGACCAATTCGTGTGGATGTTTACTTTATTTACGATCCAAAGAAAAGATAAGTATTGGAGACTTACTTAAACCTAAACCTCCAGGCTGCGTTAGTCCAAGCTTAACGCAGCCTTCTGCCTCACTTGTTTGGC
>JAYUGZ010000611.1:0-24865 GCA_043767465.1 Cyanobacteriota bacterium | reverse complement strand
ACAATCTCGACCTTGAGCTTTTGCAAGAACTCAACGGTGTACTCAGAACCGCGATAGCGTTCAGTCATGCCCTTCTGACGGCCAAAACCTCTAACTTCCGAAACAGTCATCCCCACAATGCCAGCATTGACGAGCGCGATTTTCACTTCGTCAAGTTTAAACGGGCGAATAATAGCTTCAACCTTTTTCAAGTTTTTCACTCCTAACACTTACTACCTTCGATATATTACTTAATCGGTGTGACCTTTTAATATCACTGCCAAGAGTAACTGTTTTGTAAAATATACTACCGTATGTGGTTGTCGGGTAGAGATGTACGCCAAGTTTTAACAATATTCTCGGATTTTCCGGCGCGGGCTCTGGCCTCCGGTCGATCGCGCTAGAGTGAACAAGACGGTAGCCTCCCGCACCGATCTGCTAAAACAGAAAAAGAACACAGGAGACAGGATTTTTCGCCCGTTTCCGCTTTGCACAAGTCAGATTTGCACGTATTGCTGAAAACTACAATTGCCAGAAGCGGTCAGTTAAACTATTCCTATGCACCCAGCTAGCCCTCCCCCTGACCGCAGCGGGCTTGATGCCCTACTGAGAAATCGCCCCTTCCTCGCTTTGTGGACGGGCCAGTTGTTGGCCCAAGTGGCGGATAAAATCTTTTACGTATTGCTGATTATTCTGCTGAAAACAGGCGATTACCGACCCTGGCCAGGTTCTGTGCAGTATTCGGACAATTCGATGCTGTCAGCGGTGATGATCGCCTACACGCTACCGGCGATCGTCTTTGGTTCTGCCGCCGGTATCGTGGTAGACCGCTTTTCCAAAAAGCAAATGCTGATCGGCTGCAACGTGATTCGAGCGGTGTTGATTGGATGTTTGCCGTTTTTGCCCAAAACTTTTGCAGTGTTGTTGGTGCTGACGTTTTTGGTCTCTACGATCACGCAATTTTTTGCTCCGGCTGAGGCGGCGGCAATCCCCCTGGCCGTGGGGCGAGAGGGACTGATGTCGGCAAATGCGCTGTTTGCATCGTCCACAATGGGCGGCATTATTGTGGGGATGACGATCGGCGAACCGATATTTACTTGGATCAAACACAGCTACGGGCCAGCATCTCAAGAGTTTTTCCTCGGCGGATTGTACCTGGTTTCAGCGGGTTTGCTCTACTTGATGCACATCAAAGAAAATCGAGGCGGTAGCAGCGGCAAAAACATCCATCCTTGGCAAGATTTCAAAGAAGGTTTGCGGTATTTGAAGCACAATCGCCTGATCAGCAACGCGATGGTGCAGTTGACGATTTTGTATTCGGTGTTTGCGGCGCTGCAAGTTCTGGCGATCGCACTTTCAGGCAAAATAGGTCTCAAAGAAACTCAATTTGGGTTTTTGCTGGCTGCTGCGGGAGTTGGAATGGTGTTCGGCGCGGCGTTTTTGGGCCACTGGGGCGATCGAATGCACAACAAACCTTTGCCATTAATTGGTTTCGTGATGATGGGTTTTGTGTTGGGAATGTTTGCCTTTGTCAGACAGCTTTGGCTGGGATTCGGATTGAGTGCTCTGTTCGGTTTTGGCGCTTCCTTAATTAACGGGCCGATGCAAGCCCTGATTCAAGAAAAAACTCCAGAATCAATGCGGGGAAAAGTCTTTGGCTTGGAGAACAATGCGATTAATATTGCTCTCAGCTTGCCTTTAGCACTGACCGGCCCGCTGACGGATGCTGTCAGCAAAGCCGTGGGTTCCGATGACCTCGGCTTGCGAATCGTGCTGCTGAGTTTGGGCTTTTTAGTTCCAGTGATGGGTTTGGCAGCTTGGCATCATACCCGCAAAGATTAGACAGCGGTTGAAACCGCGTCTACACAAACAATGTCCGAGCGAGGGACGGTCGAAAATAAGGTAACTTTAACCGTCCGTTTTTTAACCCGCTCCCGTCGCGTGAGTGTCTGTGTCGCAGCGGTTTCCAACCGCCCGGTCTTCTGCTTCGGCTATTTCCCTGTTTCTTTTCTTCCTCTACTGTTCCACCAAAGAACGATCGGGCTCGTGCAGATTGATCGCGAAACTTTTTGTAAAATATCCGCCGTTAAATTCTCATAGTTCGATCGTAGAGATTACAGTAGTATCAAAGCTTTCATTAAAAATCATAATTAGTTTGAGGACGGAAATTCTGTGCAACTAAAAACTAAAGTAGCCATCAGGCGTGCAACGGGTGGATTCGCTTTGATTGATAGCCTGATCCGCCACGGAGTCAAGCATATTTTTGGTTATCCCGGCGGCGCAATTCTGCCGCTTTACGATGAACTCTACCGCGCTGAAGAAACCGGCGCCATCAAACACATTCTAGTGCGGCACGAACAAGGTGCAGCCCACGCGGCCGACGGGTACGCCCGCGCTACCGGACAAGTTGGGGTTTGTTTCGCGACTTCCGGGCCCGGCGCGACTAACTTGGTGACGGGGATTGCGACGGCCCACATGGATTCTATCCCGATGGTGGTAATTACGGGTCAAGTTCCGCGTCCGGCGATCGGCACTGATGCGTTTCAGGAAACTGATATTTACGGCATTACTTTGCCAATTGTCAAGCATTCCTATGTAGTCCGCGATCCGAGAGATATGGCGCGAATTGTGGCTGAAGCTTTCCACATTGCGAGCACGGGACGCCCGGGCCCGGTGTTGATTGATGTGCCCAAGGATGTCGGTTTAGAAGAGTTTGAATATCTGCCCGTGGAACCGGGATCTGTAAGAATTCCGGGCTATCGGCCGACTGTGAAGGGAAATCCTCGGCAGATTAATCAAGCGATTCATTTGCTGAAGGAAGCGAAGCGTCCTTTGCTGTATGTGGGCGGCGGGGCGATCGCAGCCGCAGCCCACGAGGAAATTAAGGAACTCGCCGAGATGTTCCAATTACCTGTCACAACAACGCTGATGGGCAAAGGTGCGTTTGATGAAAACCATCCTTTGTCTGTGAAAATGCTGGGAATGCACGGCACTGCGTATGCTAATTTTGCCGTTACCGAGTGCGATTTGTTGATTGCTGTGGGAGCTCGGTTTGACGATCGAGTAACGGGAAAACTAGACGAGTTTGCCGCCCGCGCGAAGGTGATTCACATCGATATTGATCCGGCGGAAGTCGGCAAAAATCGCGGCCCAGACGTGCCGATTGTCGGAGATGTGCGGCAAGTTTTGATTGATATGCTGCGCCGCTGTCGGGAAACTGGTGTTTCGCCAACTGCCGGACAAACTGCGGAATGGCTGCACAGGATCGATCGCTGGAAACAGGATTATCCGTTAGTTGTGCCTCACTATCCAGAGATTTTGTCTCCGCAGCAGGTGATTTCGGAGTTGGGCGCTCAAGCGCCGGATGCTTACTACACAACTGATGTCGGTCAACATCAAATGTGGTCGGCTCAATTCTTGAACAACGGGCCGCGCCGCTGGATTTCGAGCGCTGGTTTGGGAACAATGGGTTTCGGGTTGCCGGCGGCGATGGGCGCGAAAATGGCGCTACCGAATGAGCAAGTAATTTGTATTGCTGGCGACGCTAGCATCCAAATGAATATTCAAGAGCTGGGAACCTTAGCACAATACGGCATTAATGTCAAGGTTGTGATTGTAAATAATGGCTGGCAGGGCATGGTGCGGCAGTGGCAGCAGGCGTTCTACGGCGAGCGTTATTCGTCGTCGAATATGACTGTGGGAATGCCGGATTTTGTGATGCTGGCTGAGGCTTACGGCGTGAAGGGGATGCTGGTTTCAGGGCCGGATGAGTTGTCAGGTGCGATCGGTCAAATGCTCGCTCACAACGGCCCGGTGCTGATGAATGTGAAGGTGACGAGGGATGAAAACTGCTATCCAATGGTAATTCCGGGTAAGAGCAATGCTCAAATGGTTGGTTTGCCAGAACGCAGTAAGTTGGAATCGGCGGAGTTGGTTTATTGTCCGAGTTGCGGCGCGAAGAATGTTTCGAGCAATAAGTTTTGTCCTGAATGCGGGACAAAAGTTTAACTAGAGAAACGGCAATGCCTTGTCTGGCAGGGGTTTAAACCCCTGCCGATCTTTCTGGTTAAATAGCGATTTCAGCCCTTTGTCAAGTCTTTTTTCTCGAACCTTTTTTTACGAAGTTATCAGATTTTAGTCATTTCAATACCTGCTACTTACATTAATAATAAATGCCAATCAAAGTCAGAGATATTATTAAATAACTAGAGGCAGACGGTTGGTATCTAGCCCGAACGCGAGGGAGTCACCGCCAGTACAAACATCCTACCAAATCCGGTTTAGTTACAGTTCCCGGTAAACCATCTGACGATTTGGCTCCTGGTACATCCAATAATATTCTCAAACAAGCTCAATTGAAAGAAGTTAAAGAGCAACAAGAACCTAACGAAGTCGAAACCAATCATCAAGATGAGGAAAACAACTAATGCGTTATGCCATTGTGATCGAAAAAACAGCGAATAACTATTCGGCATATGCACCAGATTTACCCGGATGTGCAGCCACAGGCGCTACCCTTGCAGAAGTACAGCAGCAAATTAAAGAAGCAATCGAATTTCACTTAGAAGGGTTGCGAGAGGAGGGTTTACCTATTCCCGAACCAACTACTATTTGTGATTATGTAGAAGCACGGTAGTGGGGTCAAATATTTCATAAATTAAATTTGCAAAATTCAAGCATAATAAATTTATGTTATACTTGAATTCTAATTTTTAACCCCATATTCATCTATGCCAACTTTAACTGATATTGGCACTCTCATCATTTCCACACCAGAAACCTGTGGAAATCGCCCCCGCATCGCAGGGACTAGAATAACCGTTCAACGAATCGCCGTTTGGTACAAAATGGAGATGAAACCAGAAGAAATCATTGCAGAAATTCCCCACTTAAATTTAGCACAAGTTCATGCAGCACTAGCGTACTACTACGCCAATAAACAGCAAATTGATGCTGATATTGCTGATGAAGACGCTGAGTGCGATCGCTTAGCCAATGAACACAAAGTGGGGAGTTAATCTTGAGCCAAATTCGTTTGTATTTAGATGAGGATATTCTCGAACGCTCCTTCGTTAAAGCACTCCGAAATGCAGGTATTGATGTAGCTACCACTGCTGATGCTAATAATCTCAGTTGCACTGATGAAGAGCAATTAATATGGGCCACTGCTCAAGGGCGAGTTATCTATACTTTGAATGTGGGAGACTTTTGTCGCTTGCATAAAATTTATATGGAACAAGGCCAGGAACATTCAGGAATTGTGATGGGAAGACAAAGTTATTCGATTGGGGAACAATTGCGAGGATTTTTGAGGTTAATTTCTACAAAGTCAGCAGAAGAGATGGTCTCTCAGCAAGAGTTTCTGGGAAATTATATGGACTAGCAATTTTAAATGCAGGAGACACGATCAGCCAAATTTGTCTTTCCTTTAGTTCTTTAAAAGGACTAAAGTCGTCACTACGAACAGAATTACTAATTACCAAGTATATTTATTTTTCGACCATACGATCGAGCTTTTCCTTAACCAGCAAATCTAAGAAAGACCGTACCACAAACAAGCCGCCGAATCCCGCCACCGTAAAGGCTACGATCGCCCCGGTTTGATATCCGCCCACCAGCAGCACCGCACCCGACAGCACCCCAAAACCAGTCACACAGGCAAAAATCAGAGTCTTAAGGGCTAAATTGATGCGTTTCAGGGCGCGATCGCTCTCAATGTTACGCACGCGAATTTGCAGCTCCCCATCTTCAATCCGCCGCTCCAAACGCTTGAGGAAAACTTGCGATTTGCTCGGCTGTTGCAACTTGTAGGTGATAAAAGTTCGCGCTTGTTTTGCCAATTCTGAGATCGCACTTCCCCGCCCTTTACTCACCGCAATACTCTTGACAAAAGGCTGAGCCGATGCTAGGAAATTGTAGTGAGGATCGAGAGTTCTAGCAATGCCGTCGAGAGTCGTCACTGACTTAATAATAAACATCATTTGTGCAGGCAAGCGAAACGGCTGCTGCTCGAACATGATATAAAGTTCGTTCTTAATTTCATTGAAAGCTTGAAAGTCGATCGGCTTATCAATAAACTTATCCAACAAAAAAGTAATCAGTCTGCGCACCGGCATCATATCCGGCATCGGCTCAACTAAGCCGATCGCAATTAAAGTATCGATTAGCTCATCAGTATCCTTTCTCATCACAGCAAAAAAAGTCTTGACCATTTGGTCTTTAGCCAGAGACTTCACCTCTGCCATCATCCCAAAATCGTAAAAAATTAAGCTACCATCTTCTGTCACCGCCAAATTGCCCGGATGCGGGTCAGCTTGAAAAAAGCCGTCTAGCAACAATTGCTTTAAATAACAACAAATTCCGAGTTGATTGAGCTTGGCAATATCTACTCCAATCGCCTCTAAACTAATCCTATCATCTACCTTAATGCCGGGAACATATTCTAACGTCAGCACTTTTTTAGTCGTGTATTGCCAGTAGACTTTCGGCACAATAATCTGAGGAAATTCTTGAAAATTATGGCTAAAGCGATCGGAATTTTTACCTTCTTGCACGTAGTCAATTTCTTGATATAAAATCTTAAAAAACTCGTGATAAATAGATTCTAGGTCGTACTTGCGCGTCCCAGGCAAATGCCGATCGCAAAAACGCATCACTTGCCGCACCGCCTTCACATCCAAATCGAATAAACTTTCCAAACCCGGGCGCTGCACCTTGACAATCACATCTTCCCCAGTGTGCAGCCTCGCTTTGTGCACCTGTCCCAGACTCGCTGCTGCGATCGGCAACGGGTCAAAATCGCGGTACAAAGCATAAATATCTTTACCCAATTCCGATTCTACAAGCGCGATCGCCTCTTCGGAACCAAACTCAGGAACCCGATCCTGCAACTGTTCCAACTCCTTAACGTACTCCAGCGGCAGCAAATCCGCCCGAGTCGAGAGAGACTGCCCGATTTTTATAAAAGTCGGGCCTAAATCGAGTAAAGTATTGACCAACCAATGGGCGCGAATTCTTCTCGTATGAGCAGAATTATTTTGCAGCAGTCCATCCCACCACAAAAAGAACATAAACTTTGCCGTCGCAGCAAAAACGTCTATTTGTCGTGCCAGTGGCGAATATTTAGAACGTTGCCAACGCAGAGTTTTAGGTGCAGCTTTTGTGAGCATAATATTGGCTATCTAGTTCCATGCACCGCGATGATTTTCTTTTTAGGGGAGATTCCTGGGTTCAAAAACCAGCTTCGATGTACAATAAGACGCGTTGCAGGCATTTGAAACAGTTAAAAAAATAGGTTTATTTGGTCAAGACTGTGTAATCAGCTAATTCAGTTATACAACCATAGTTAAGTTCGTAGTAAGGACTTTAGTCCTTATTAATTGAGCGAGAGAGGACTTTAGTCCTCACTACAAACATCAGCAATTTAGACGGGCAACCAGACACACAATTCAAACAGGAGAATTTGGTAGCCTTTGCCACATTTCCTCATCTCCCTATCAAGGCAAGTCTTCCCCTGTTCCCCTGCCAATTAAGGGCCGCTTCTCAACCGAACTATGATTCTAAATTAGAAAGTTCCGGTGGAAATTGCGGCAGAGTCAGAGTAAAAGATGTGCGCCACAACTCGTCAGCTTCAAAACTTTCTGCCGGACAGCTAGACACATCAATAGTACCATTCAAGTGATCTACTAAACACTTTACCAGCGCCAGACCCAAACCCGTACCGGGAATAGCTTGGTCAGTAATGCCAGTACCGCGGCGGAACTTGTCAAAGATGTGGGGTAAATCAGCAGCAGAAATGCCGCGCCCGAAATTAGAGACGCTCAAGACAATGCAGTCGCCCGCTTCAGACATATCCAAAACCACCGCAGTTCCCGAAGCCGAGTATTTTCCAGCATTCGTCAGCAGTTCCAGCAGCACCCGCTTGAAACTGTCCGGTTCGGTTTCCCAGGAAGGTGCAAACTGTGGCAAATTCACCTTCAGAGTCAATCCCTTATCCGCCCACTTTTTCTCAAAATCCCCAGCTAAATCTTGAATTAAACGCTTGAGATCGATTTGGACGATCGAAATAGGGACTTGCTGAGGCTCAAACTGCTTGAGGGCTAGCAAATCGTTAACCAGAGCGGTTTCCTTAGAACACTGCTGATCTAGAATGTCGAGATACTTAACCCGACTCGCTGACGGCTGTTCAGCTTGTTTGAGCATCAGAATCGCCAGCTTCATAATTGTTAAAGGGGTGCGCAACTCGTGACTCACAGTGGTGAGAAACTCGTCTTTAATCAGCTTCAACTTGCGCAGTTGCTCTAGTTGATTGGCAGATTGTTCGTACAGTTTCCCCTGTACGTCGAGACTTTGCTGCAATTGAGCCGTTCTGTCTTGGACTAGAGTTTGCGCTTCCTTGAGCGTCTGAGTTGCGATAATCGCCCTGCTCGCTTGAGCGCACACTAATTCTAGAACTTCCAATTCTTCAGGACTCCAAGTGCGCGGCTCGGAGTGCTGCAAAACCAAGAACCCCAAGACTGTTTCCTGTCGGCTGGCGCCCGTGAGGGGAACCAGCATCAGCCCGCGAATGCCTTGGAGTTTTAATATTTCTGTGGCGCCCTCTTGTTCCTTGCTGATTAATTCGCCTGCGTCATCGAGGGCGAGGGGTTTGGGTGTGCTGTGGAATGCTTTCTCGAACAAACTAGATTCCGACAGCCAAAAAACGGGAGAGTTATCAAGTTTTGAGTTGGGGATTTTGGATTTTGAGTTAGCAGTTTTTTCCTTGTTTTTTGTTTTGCCTGTCGTGTTTTTTTTACCCGCATCGCTTTGTTCTATTGTCTGTTTGTTTGCATCTTTTTTCAGAGCGGATTCGCAAACTAATTCGACTTTGGCTGTGGGCGTTTGATCGGGAGAGCGAGTTTTAAATAGAGGGTCTGTATATTTTAACAGCAGGATTTGACCTCTATCTACTTCCAGAGTATGGACGGTATTTTCAATAACTTGCTGCAAAATTTGATCGACTTCTGAACTCGTGTCGATCGCCGCAGCGACTGAGCCGAGGAGATTTTTGTATTGAGCTTGTCGCTGTAACTGTTCGTTTAAGCTGGCAATTTCTTGATTTTTTTGAATCTGAGAAATCGCGATGCCGATCGCGTCCGATGCTGTTTCTAGGCGCTGCCGATCGACAGCCGACCACTCGTGAGGTTGCGACTTACCCACAATCATTATCCCATTTACAGCCCCTCCAAACCGCGTAGACCCTGCCAAAATTGCCCGACAAGGCAGCGGTGGCACAGCGGAATTTGGCCGTGAAGTGGCCTGACTATCAAGATAGTCGGATACCGCCACGATCTCGCCGTCTGCTAGCACATGAGCCAAGACGGGATGTTCGAGTGATATGCTAGGCGATTGTAATCCTGTGGTTTGCCAGTTTTCCGGTGTTGGGGTTGAATCAGTAGCATTGGCAGTATTTGGGCGATCGCTCTTATTTTGCCAGCAAGCATTGGGATTTACTACTTTCTGCTCCGCTACAGCAGCAATCAAACAAAAATCTGCCTGACAGGCCGCCCCCAAAGTATTTGCTATTTGCAGCAGAATTTCTCGATCGAAGTTGGTCGCGAGAATTTGGCAAATTTGCCGCCCCAGAAGGGCAGGATCGACCTGGTACTGCATAAGACGATCCAAAAAATTTTGGACTGATACTGGTTCTCCGATTTGTGGTAGATGCAAAGTGCAAGACTCTGACGCCGATCGCTCGATCGGAGTAAAGTCTTGATTTCCCTGGCGATCGATCATGGCAACCAAGCCTTTATTTTAAGATGTTTGAGCCGGAGCGCGCTGCAAATACATAACCTACCCATAACTGTCTGCTTGACTGTTATGAGCCTGCATTCTGTGTTTGCGCAGCCCGTCGGCGGGTCACTAGAGCGGTGAAAAATATACCCGATTTGACCTTGGTCTATTTTCCGGTTTTTTACCCTTCGATCTGTACCAGATGAACCTTGCCATCCTTTACCGGATGAGGATAAATCCCCTTCTCACTAATTTTGACACTTAATTAGTATGAAGCCGATCTATAGATCGCTTGGTGACACCCCTCTCCTGGCTCTGTGATGTTTCCTATTTAAGTTTGTGATCCTCGCAAATTTTTATTGTGATATAGATCTGCCGATCGAGTGACGCCGATCGCAACAATTAAAATTTCCCCATCCTCACTCATCACAGAGTTCAGAAGTTGCGCGTTTTTGCTCAAAAACTTCTTTAACACAGCTCAAACAGACGCTGTGCCAGCTCTGTTGTTAAGTTTAGCAGCCTGAGATGCTTACTTATTTTGTGCTTCCAGTTGGGCTCGATCGCTATTTTCGCGGTAAAGTGCCGTCCGGTTGACAGCCGTGGTGTAGCGGGGATGCTGGGGGGGGACGGTGGCCATCAAATCCGAAGCTTGCTGCCACTTAGTAGCTACTACTAACCAATCCTCGCGAGATTGAGCGGTTTTGCCGTCGGTGGCTGCTTGCTGGGCCACTCGCACTGCTTGTGCAAAAGAGTCAACAGCAGAATTCGCACTCTCCTTAGAAAATTTCACAGCAGGCGTTGCCGGACTGGGAGCGGCAGTGGCAACTGCTTGAGTTGTGGCTTCTGTGCTGTTTGGCACTTGGGAATTGAGTCCTTTGTAGATAGCGGCCCCGGCAGCGAGCAACAGCACTGTCAAGCTGACGCCACCGACGATACCCCGCTGAAAGTGCCGCGGTTTCTGCATCGATCGAGGTGCAGCGATTCTCGGTAAAGCCCGCTTGCCTGCTTGAGCTTGGCGTTCGTGATGGGCTGCCGCCAAACGCTTGAACAAATTCTGCTTTCTGAGTTTAATTTCTTGAGACCACAGCAGTTGATTCTCAGGATCGCGGCTAATTTCTTCGAGCCACAGCAGTTGATGTTCTCGCACCAGTCGGCTGTTGATGTTGACTCGGCGAATATTGCGGGGTTCGATGCTCTCCAAAATTTCTCGGACTCGATCGACCAAGCTAGACTGTTCGAGCAGTTGCGATGTTGCAGCTTCGCACAGCAGTTGCAGCACCCCTTCTGCAAACACGGCTCTGGCCCTGACACCTACCTGTGCTAGTTCGTCGTTAAGGATTTGAATAATCGATGCCACCGAGCCCTCGCGAGCTTGTCGGGCAATGTCATCTACTAGATTCGCCATAAAAGTATCTTGATGCTGAGCAATCTGTATAACTGTTAATCTCAATGCTTGGAGCTGATTTTTGCCTATACAGATTATCGCCGACATTCCCAGGTTAAAATGGGCAAATGCAAATCTTGCATTACAAATCCGACATAAAAATATCACGGCAGCATCTAAGAAGCCAAGAGGAAATAAACTATGGGCAAAGTAATTAGCGGTCAAATTTTTGTTCTAGACGACAACATCGATACAGATCAAATTATCCCAGCCGAATACCTGACCCTGGTTCCCTCGAAGCCGGACGAGTACGAGAAACTAGGCAGTTATGCGATGATTGGCTTACCCGATCGCTACGGCAAGTTTATCGAGACCGGTGAACAAAAAACCCGGTATCCGATTATCATTGCCGGCGAAAATTTTGGCTGCGGTTCCTCGCGCGAGCACGCTCCAATCGCTCTGGGGGCTGCGGGTGTCAAAGCGGTGGTGGCTTTGTCTTACGCGCGCATTTTCTTTCGCAATTGCTCGGCTACTGGCGAATTGTACCCGATCGAATCAGTCGATCGCCTTTGCGACTTATTTGTTACAGGCCAAGAAGTCACCATCGACTTTGCAGGCGATTCCCTACGGGATAGCTTCGCTTCACGAATTATCAACCACACTCAAAACCTCACTTACTCCCTCAAGCCTTTAGGAGATGTCGGGCCAGTCATTGATGCCGGAGGGCTGTTTGCCTACGCACGCCAAACCGGAATGATTGCGGCTCGCTCTTAACTGCTCAAACCTGAAATGTAGGGTGTTCTTCGGCGCACCTTACAAATATCATTCAAAAAATGTTTACCCCTAAGCCCACCCTACAATAACTTAATACGCTTGGGTTAAGAACAATCTGATCTTGAAATTATCTGCGTTGATCTGCCATCTATCTGCGGTTGGTCTATCAATCAAAGGTTTATACAATCTTGTCTATTCTACAATCACCAACTTATTCTCCGTTACCGTGAATAAGTTATCGGTCTATTAATTTTATTTGATTGTATTAAAAAAAATTCCTTTTTTTTAGGGTCGAACGCTTGACTTCGACCATTTTTTAAAGTACAATTTAATAATTGGAATAGTGGCAAATTTAAATTTTATGTTGCCAGTCCCATTATTTAATAATATAACCCGAAAATCCCGAAAAAGCAATAGGTAATAGTTCCTATTTTAAAGCCGATTTTTGAACAAGATTGACAGAAACCCGGTTCCTTCAACAATAACTTAATCAGAGCATCTGTGCGCCAGCTTTTGCCTGAGTGCGGCCCGGAGATGTATAGTTTCAAATGGAGTCAATAAAACTCAATAAAATCCGCTGGTGAGGACTGCCGAAAGGTCGCACATCTCCAGACTTTTCAGAATAGCATTTGCCAGCCCGAATATCCTCCGGTGTCAACAACTGCATATCCCAACCCTCATCCAAAACTAAATCCTTCACATCCGCACTAAGTTGTGAGTGAAAGACATGGCGAACAACGTCTCCTTCGACATCGTGACAGAAAAAAGCAACATTTGTCGGAGCCCAGCCAATTTCCTCTGATAATTCACGCAACACAGCCACTTCCGGAGTTTCTCCCGGTTCCAAGTGTCCACCAAATAAAGCCCAATGTCCGGGATACCTGATACTGGGAATATCGTCCCGCAATTGACAGAGAAACTTGCCGTCTCGGTATAAAATTGCGATCGCAACGTGAATTTGAGTCATAAGAAAGTTCGGCAACCGATTGTGTAACGGATTTCAGCATAAATAAACATACCCACAGCGCTCAAGTACAATTACAAACTTTTGATTTTCATAAAATCGACGTACTTAATGATTGAAAAGCAAGAGCGTGTACCTATTTTCCTTGATCAGCCGCTGGAATGCGCTGTAATTGTTCCATTTCTTCAACATAAACTTCACCTAAATCCGTGCCGGCTAATTCCTTCACGGTAATACTCTTGTAGCGGACTTCTCCCTTCATCAACACTTCATCGCCAAGCTGGGGCAAAGCTTGCTTAGTTAAAATCCACATTTTACCAGTACCATCTTGAAGTTGATAAGCCGCATTCCCCACAAACGGAGCGCGATTTTCCACCTTTCCCCGGAGATAAACTTCACCATCGATTTGGCGCTTTTGTTGAATGTCGCCAATGCTAGCAACATTAAAACCAAGATTGAGTTGAGACAGGGGTAAATTGCCACAACTGAGCAAACCGCTGGTAAGTATTAGCAATAAACACCCTATGGAAAATCTTTGAACCCAAACTTGCTTATTTGCAGTAGTCATTGGTCAACTGATTTGAGATTTGAGATACGACTTACTTTAACAGAATCCCCAGAATCGATCGCAAGAGCCGAAATTTCTCTAGTGTAGGCCTTGACGGCGGTTAAGTTAAAATCTAAGATCGTCAGCCCCTAACCCAGAGTCTACAATGGATGTCAAAACTGCTCAAATACTAGATGGTAAAGCTTTAGCGACCAAAATTCAAAGCGAGTTGAGCGATCGAGTCCGCGCCCTCCAAAGCCTGATTGGGCGTCCTCCGGGACTTGCGGTGCTGATGGTGGGCGACAACCCAGCCAGCGCGGCTTACGTGCGCAACAAAGAGCGAGCCTGCGCTAAAGTTGGTATAGCTTCCTTCGGCCAGCATTACCCAGCAAATGCCACTCAAGCTGAACTGGAACTGGCAATTCATGCACTCAACGAGGACGATCGAGTAGATGGCATTTTAGTCCAACTACCGCTACGAGAACACTTAGATGCAATTTCGCTGCTGTATCAAATCGCCCCCGACAAAGACGCTGACGGACTTCACCCTATAAATTTAGGCCGCTTGGTGCGATCGGAGGAAGGTTTGCGCAGTTGTACTCCCGCCGGAGTTATGCGCTTATTGCAGGAATACCAGATTGATTTGAAAGGAAAAAATGCCGTAGTTTTGGGGCGCAGTATTTTAGTGGGTAAACCGATGGCGCTGATGCTGTTAGAAGCCGATTGCACTGTTACTGTAGCTCATTCGCGATCGCAAAACCTAGAATCAATTACCAACCAAGCCGATATTTTAATCGCCGCCGTCGGCCGCACAGAAATTATTGCAGCTAATATGGTCAAACCGGGAGCAGTAGTAATCGATGTCGGTATTAACCGCGTCGTCAATCCAGACGGTACCAGCCGCTTGGCCGGAGATGTAGATTTTGATGCTGTGAAAACAGTAGCCGGATTTATCACGCCGGTACCGGGAGGAATCGGGCCGATGACTGTCGCGATGCTATTAGCAAATACGGTTTCGAGTTATTGCAAGAAGCCAGAGGGTTGAAGACAACAAGCCGCGGACAGGATTTAAAGAATTTAACAGGTAGAAGCCTGAAAAACTCGGGGTAAAAATCAATAAATCACAGATGTTTTACCCGAGTTTAATTTGATTTTTTACTTCTTACCTGAAAGAATTGGTTTAAAGCCTCCACCCTTAAAGGCGAGAAATTAAAATCAGACTATTCATTACTCCAATCCTCGGACTTATGATTGTCAAGTGCTGTCAACTTTTAACTGTCAACTGTCAACTGAATGAACTGGATTTATAGAGATTCAAAGGAAGCGGTGAAGCCATCTAAAGTCAAGCATTCTTCCATAAAATCTTCTACCTCATTGACATCTTCAAGTTTATATTCCATGATGCGTTCACCGTCGCCTTTCATCTTTTTGGAAGAAAGAGGCGTAGCGGGATATTTGTCAGCTATCGCTTTGAAAGCTTTGGAATGGATATCCCAGCTTGCGGCAGAACATTTAATCATTAAAACCCACACGATCGAATTCCTCCTACGGTTTGATTGACTAATAGTCCAGTATGAAGCTTAGCTCGACAGTGCCGATAAGTCCAGGGATTCAGTTGTTTGGAAAAAAGCTAAAAGCCGAGCCACTATGCGAGCGACACCGCCGTTAACATTCGACTCCACATTCAAAGCCATCACGGGATCGTGCAGAGACAAGCGTAACAGAAACCAGCCGGATTCGCTAGCAGATGTGCAGGAAATTCGCACGCCTTCGTAGTTATTGGGAACGATTTCCCAGTCGGCTGCGGTTGAGACAAATTTTTGCAGTTGCTCAATCACGCGATCGCCCTGAGCTTTGAAATCATCCACATTAATTTTAATCCGAAATTCTGCACTTTCTTCAGGTTCTGGTAAATTCGCAATTAAATCGGGCAAAGATTGATTGGCTAGCTTTGATTTAGCCAATTCAATCAATAATTTACTGACCAAGTAAGCGCCATCATCCAGAAAGTAATTTTCTTTCAAAGCTCCATGTCCAGAGGTTTCAATAGCCAGCCACGATTCCTGTCCGGCTTGATTGAGGCGCATTGACTCATCAATCACATTTTTGTAGCCGCGTTTAAAGCGATGGTGAATCCCTTTTAAATCCTGTTCGATGAATTGCGTTAAGCCATCGGAGGTGATAGAATCGGTGACGATGGTAGAGCCTGGGTGTTCTTGGAGGACGATCGCCGAAATCAAGGCAATTAAGCGATTGCGATTGAGTTCCTTGCCAAATCCATCGACGGCCGCACTGCGATCGACATCCGTATCAAAAATAATCCCAAAATCAGCTTGATGTGCAATTACCGCTTGACAAATTGACTGCATTGCCTGTTTGTCTTCGGGATTTGGCACGTGATTGGGGAAAGTACCATCGGGTTCTAAAAATTGACTGCCGGTGGTGTCTGCACCTAAAGGTTTTAAGACTTTATCAACATAAAATCCGCCCGCACCATTCCCCGCATCCACAACAATTTTCAACCCTGTCAGCGGCTGCTCAAAATTCTCGGGATGATTGACTGATTCCCGGATTTTTTCGACAAATTGGTTGGCATAAACTGAGATGAAATCATGCTTGGTAATGTTACCTGGCGCTGCGGCTAGCTGAAAGTTATTGCTTTGGGCTAGAGTTAAGATATCGGTAATATCTTTTTTTTGTAATCCACCGTTGGCGGTGAAAAACTTTAAGCCGTTGCGATTAAATGGCAAATGGCTAGCAGTGAGCATGATCGCACCGTCGCACTCAAAACCGGGGGTAATGGTACTCATAAACATGGCGGGAGTTGAGGCCATGTCAAAGTCGTAGACTGTAGCGCCAACTGAGGCGATTCCGTAGGTGACTGCTGACATTAAAGTTGGCCCTGACAGACGGCTGTCACGCCCGATCGCAATTGTTAATTTTTCTGCGGGTTTGTGGACTTTTCGCGCCAGCCAACTGACAAAAGATTGACCTAAAATTGTGGCAATTTTGGGGGTGAGGTTAACTTTTTCATGGGGAACCCCTTCGAGGGCGATACCACGAATATCTGAGCCATTTTGCAGTTTTGTCCAGTTGAAGTTTTGCATAATAATTGATGTAATTAGGAAGGTTCGGCAGCGGATTTTGTAACGGATGTAACGGATGTAACGGATTTCAGGAAGAAGACATGAACTGAACAGATCAGATGGCGGTTGAAACCGCGACTCGTTAGTGTCAACTTGAACCCGAAAACCTTTGTATTTATCGTTTATAGCCGAGGCTTCTTCCCCCTAAATCCCCCGAAAGCAAGGGGGACTTTGAGAATGCTTTTGTCCCCCGATTATTATGTGGAGAACTCTTTAAGTTCTCCTTAAAAATGGGGGCTTTGAGAATGCTTTTTTCGCCCTTATTGCCTGGAGATCCTCTAAGTTCTCCTAAAAAAGGGGGACTTTGAGAATGCTCTTCTCTTGTCCCCCCCTTGTTAAGGGGGGGCTAGGGGGGATCTGCCTTAATTGCTGACATTAATCTCTAATTTCTTAGTCGCGTTCAACGCTGTAAATTGCCTGCAAGCGGAACTCACCATGAGCGGGGACTTCGACAATATCTGTCGCCGCATTGGTCGTTTCTACGCAGATTAAGCGCTGATAAGCTGTATCTTCGAGGTCGGCCATGTTTGCAGAAATTGTGACCCAGGGATTCCACACAACGGCGGATTTACTGCCAGATGATTTGATGCGAATCCGACGGTTGAGGGCGGCATCTTCTATGACTAATTCGTTGGTGACATCGAGATAAATGCGATCGACTTCACCGGTTGCTACTACTGCACCTACTTGAGTTTTTGTGACCCCACCGTCGGCTTTATCCAGATATTGGCTGTTTTCTAAGCCCAAAACCTGCACGCGGTTGATGTCGCCGACGAGGAAATAGGTGTGGAAAGCTTGGGTGAGGGGAAATGCTTTGTCGCCCTGATTGCGGGTGATTAATTCTACTGTGAGGCTGGTACCGACGGTAATCGCGATCGCCAGTTCAAAAGCTTGGGGCCAAATTGCTCTAGTTTCCTCGGTATCTTTGAGCCCTAGAGTCACTGTGGTGGCGCCGTCTGGAGTGGTGCCGGTTTCTACCACATTCCACAGGCGATTGCGCACGAATCCGTGGGCGGGGCGGCCCAAGCCTTCGGGATCTGGGCCAAACCACGGCCAACAGATGGGTACACCGCCTTTGATGGCTTTTCCTTCGGCGTAGTAGGCTTTGTCGCTGAGGAACATTAAGTCTGCGGTTTCGGTGGCCCGTTGGAAGGAGAGCACTTGGCCGGAATACACAGATATCAAGGCTTTGGCTTGGCCGTTGTCGATGTGAATCATCGGGAAACCACCGTTTCCGGTGGCGAAGGTGAGGTGGCCGGCAATGCCGTAGTCTGTGTTTAGTTGGTCAATACTCATGCTGTTGGCGGAAGTTAATTGCTTCCTAATTATCTGATATTGTGGTGGCTAGATTTTTTTTTGTTGAGTTTGAGCTGGATGTGCGATCGGCTAACACAGTTTTGATGTGCCAGGGCAAACGCACCTAAAAACAAGATGGGTTTGCCCTAGATAGACAGCCAGTAAAAGCTATTTGTCTGGAATGGTTAATTGCTGTCCGGGTTCAATTAAATCGGGGTTCTCTCCAATAACTTCTTGGTTTGCTTGATAAATCTTTTCCCATTCGTTGCCATCGCCGTAGAATTGTTCGGCAATGTCGTAAAGCGTATCGCCTTCTTTGACTGTATAAGATTGAGCCATACATTCCTCTTGGTTGATGAAAACCTTTAATGTGTTAAAAATCTCCACTTCAGTTTCTCTATTTACCAAAGCTTTTTTCTATACCTTGAGACTGAAAACTGTCCGGGCTTGAAGTATCTGTTAAGTCTCTACTAACTTTGTTAACAGCCCAGCCCAATCGCCACCATTTTCAATAGGTAGGACAGTTGGCGATCGCCCACCGTACAATAAAAATTTTAAGATGAGGGCGATCGCACTGCCAACCGGAAATCATCAGATACTTTTCCCGTCAGTAGCCTAAGCGGTTTTTAGCTGTTGCAAAACCGCCTGGGCTGCGGCTTCAGACGATGCGGGATTCTGTCCGGTAATCAGATTGGCATCGCTCACCACGTAGGGCTGCCAGTTCTCTGTTTTGGAATAGTTACCGCCGTTCTTTTTTAGCTCGTCTTCCACCAGAAACGGCACCACCTCCGTCAGTCCCACCGCTGCTTCTTCAGTATTAGTAAAGCCTGTGACGGACTTGTTTTGGACGAGTGGAGAGCCATCGGGCGCTTTAGCATGACGAAGAACGCCCGGAGCGTGACAGACTGCGGCAACAGGCTTGCGGGCGGCATACAGAGCTTCGATCAATGCGATCGAGTCGGAATCTTCAGATAGATCCCACAATGGGCCGTGACCGCCGGGATAGAACACAGCATCGTAAGCTTCAGCCGATAGGCTCGATAGTTTCAGCGTGTTCGCCAAAGCAGTTTGCGCGGCTATATCTTGGCTAAAGCGCTTTGTCGCCTCGGTTTGAGCATCCGGATCGTCGCTTTTTGGGTCGAGCGGCGGTTGTCCGCCAAGCGGAGAAGCGAGCGTAATTTCTGCGCCTGCATCTTTGAAAACGTAGTAAGGAGCCGCAAATTCTTCTAACCAAAATCCTGTTTTTTTGCCGCTGTTACCCAGTTGGTCGTGGGAAGTCAACACCATTACTATTTTCATCATGATTTCACTGCTTAATTGTTTGTGTTGATTTCGTCTGTGCGCGTGTCAAACCGATCGCCATTTGCTTAATTACTGCACTCAATTACCAAGCGCGATCGTATTGAATGGGAGTCGGTACCGTTTGCCGCAGTTGTTTCGCCGCCCGCATCGGCCAGTAAGGATCGCGCAGCAATTCTCTAGCGAGCAACACCATGTCTGCTTGACAGCTACGGATGATGTGGTCGGCCTGCGCCGGTGCAGTAATCATACCAACAGCTCCGGTAGCAATTTTAGCTTCGCGGCGGATGCGATCGGCAAAAGGAGTTTGATAGCCTGCACCTGTGGGAATCTTTTCACCCGGGACAATTGCGCCCGAGGAACAATCCATTAAATCGACACCCAGCGACTTTAATTTATCGCTGAGTGCCACACTTTGCTCGATGTCCCAACCATTGGGAACCCAATCGGTGGCAGAAATGCGAACCCACAGCGGTGTCGGATCTGGCAGAACATTGCGCACCGCTTGGACAACTTCACATAAAAATCGGATGCGATTCTCAAAACTCCCGCCATAATCATCTGTGCGTTGATTGCTCAGGGGAGACAAAAATTCGTGCAGCAGGTAGCCGTGAGCGGCATGGATCTCGATGACATCAAATCCGGCTGCGATCGCGCGCTGGGCGGCTTCTACAAACAATGCTGTCTGTTTTTGAATGTCTGCGATGGTTAGAGCGATGGGTGCTGGGTTATCGGGTTTAAAGGGAACGGCGCTGGGGGCGATCGCAGTCCAGCCTCCTTGCGATGCAGAGAGGACATTTCCACCCTCCCACGGTGGGGACGTACTGGCTTTTCTGCCTGCATGAGCGAGCTGAATTCCAGCAACCGAACCGTTGCGGTGAATTAACTCGACAATTCGCGCCAGCATTTCAATATGAGCATCTTGCCAGATTCCCAAATCTTGGGGCGTAATTCGTCCTGCTGGCTCGACTGCTGCGGCTTCAGTCATCACCAGCCCTGCACCTCCGACGGCTCGACTGACGAGATGAACCAGATGCCAATCATTGGCGAATCCATCTGCGCTGGAATACTGACACATGGGAGAAACTGCAATGCGATTTCCGAAGGTAACGCCACGTTGCTCGAATGGTTCAAATAAGTGGGGCATGGTGCAAACTTTTCATTCAGTTGATAGTTGACTGTTGGCAGTTGGCAGTTGGCAGTTGGCAGTTGGCAGTTGGCAGTTGGCAGTTGGCAGTTGGCAGTTGATAGTTAACAGTTGACTGCTACCTCTACCTAGAAGGAAGAGGATTGGATTTATTCAGTTAATTTCTCCCTACAAGGGTGGAGGCTTTCAACCAATTCTTTCTGGTAAGTTATCAAACTGCTATTTGGCTAAAAGCTCTAAGTGGCAGTGTGGTCGAATTGATGTCGCTCGCAGATGTCAGACAGATGCAAGCAACGACGCAACACAAATAGATTCCGAATCAAAGCAAGAGGTATAGTAGTCGATGCAGGTTGCGACCATACAGCGAGCAGACAAAGGCCGCAAATATCCCCGATTTTCAACCAGATATTTGTCAATAATTTTTGACAGCGACAACGCGAATTCGGCGATAATCTGCAATCCAATGACCGTCGCGGTAAAGGGTGGGCCGCAAACGTTCTTCAACTGCGAGAATTGCGCGCGCTCGCACTGCGTCAGACAACCCCGACAAAAACCCGCCTGCAAACATCTCAATCCAATTTACCATACCCGCACTGCCCCCATCTAGAAGAGTTGGGCGATCGAACAAAACCGCATAACTCACATCAAAACCCTGCTTTTCCAGCAGAAGAGCATACTCGCCGATACTCGGAAAATACCAAGGATTAAGCGTTTCAGGCTCCGAGGAGCCAATTTCTGACAAAACACTCAAAAGTGCGCGGGCGATCGCCCCCACATTCCCCTTACCGCCAAACTCAGCAACAAAACGCCCTCCCGGCCTCAGCGCTTTTTCCACGCAATCGATCGCAGCATCCGGCTGTTTAACCCAGTGCAGAACCGCATTAGAAAACACAGCATCTAACGGATCTTCCACTTGAAAATCCCTCGCATCCGCAACCGCAAAACTAATGTGAGGATAATTTGCTTTAGCCGTGGAAACCATAGACAAAGACGAATCAATACCTTGCACAAAAGCACCGCTGCGAGCAATCTTTTCAGTTAATTGTCCCGTACCGCAGCCCAAATCCAGAATCCGTTCTCCAGCCTTCGGAGCGAGTAAATCCAAAAGTGATTCGCCGTACTGCCAAACAAAAGCATGATTAGTCTCGTAAAGAGCAGAATTCCAAGAATTTTGTGACATTTTAACTCCCTCAAATTGTAAATTAGACAGGGCGGTTTCAACCGCTTATATACAAACACTCACGCGCCTCCGTCGGTTAAAGAGTGTAGCCAGAAAATCTGATTTCTGAGACCTGCGTGCGGTTTATTATTGAATTATTTACCAGCAAGCAGACAAATTCCATCCCCCTCAATACGACAAACCCTAATATTTTCCAAAATCCGCGCTCCCTGCTTTTCATAAAAAGCAATTCCCGCTGCATTCTTAGCATTAACAGTCCATTCAATCCGCCCGCATTTTGTGTAATCAGCAATTTGTGCTAAATGTTTCAACAAAGCTGTACCGACTCCGATACCGCGCATGGGAGCTTGCACAAATAAATCATCAAGCCACAGACAAGGTTGCGTCAACAAACTTGAATAGGTAGCATAAAACATAGCAAATCCTACCGCAGTGCCTTCAACTTCAGCCAACAATACGCGCGCTAGCGGAGGATTGCAAAATAACGTTTCCTGCAATTTATATGCTGTTGCTACTAACAATTTTTTCGCTCCATCGAACTCGCTTTTTTGCGCGACAAAAGTCAGAATTGTTTCCAAGTCAGCAAGTTCTGCTTCTCTAATTTTGACATCCAAATTAGCCATTGTTTAATTCTCAATCTCACCTAATAATCACTGTATTAAATGCCATGATTAATGTCCAATATCTTTTTATCTAACAACTTATACTTTAAAAGTATTAATGATTGGAGAGTTATGGAACTGCGACATTTGCGTTACTTTATTGCGGTTGCAGAGGAACTGAATTTCACTCGCGCAGCGGAAAGACTACACATGGCTCAACCTCCGCTAAGTCAACAAATTCAGCAGTTAGAGGCAGAGTTGGGATTTCAACTGTTTCGGCGCACGAAGCGGACGGTGCAGCTAACCGCCGCGGGACAGGTTTTTTTTGAGGAATCACAGAAAATTATGCTACAAGTCGATCGCGCAATTCAACTCGGCAAACAGACAAGCCGCGGCGAATTCGGACAACTGACTGTAGGCTTTGTGAGCTCCGCCGCACACAATGTAGTTCCAGCAATTTTGCAGGCGTTTCGCACTCGGTGTCCCGCCGTCAAGCTCGAACTGCACGAACTTACAACTAACGAACAATTGCAGCGACTGCGGTTCGGGCGCATTGATATCGGCTTCGTGCGCCCTCCGATCGAGGAAGATGGCATAAATTCCGAAATCGTTTTTCGAGAACCTCTGATCGTAGCGCTGCCAGAAACGCATCCGGCGGTCGATTCACGCGCTGTTGTAGAATTACGCGAACTTTCTGCCGAACCTTTCATACTATTTCCCCGTTCCCTAGCTCCTGGATTGTACGATCCGATCGTCAGTCTGTGTCTGCAAGCAGGTTTTAGCCCGATCGCGGGTCAAGAAGCGATTCAAATGCAGACAATTATCAGTTTGGTAGCAGCCGAGATGGGCGTGGCGATCGTCCCCGCATCAATGCAAAATTTCCAGCGCCAGGGCGTTGTTTACAAATCTTTGCCAGAATCAACCTGCACTGTGGCGATCGCCCTAATTTGGCGCAGCAATCCCACGGCAGCGGTGCAGCGGTTTTTGGAAGTCGCCAGACACATTGGCGGATTTGAGATTAACGGCTAATTTGACTAAAGTTATCAAAACTCAAAGATTTTCTGTGCAACAACACCCGTAGAATAATTAATTGATGCTCAGACTTCGGGCAACCACCGCCGTAAAAGTCGGCGCGATCCGACCCGAACAACTCAAAGTATCCCCAGTCACATTCAGTACAAGAGAGCAAGGGATGGTATTTACAGCAACAGAAATGGATTCGTCCCAACCGGAATCCGCTTTCGACTTATCTACTTACTTAGTCGAGCAAAAAAAGGCGATCGAGGTAGCTCTCGACAGTGCACTACCGGTCATCTACCCAGAGAAAATTTACGAAGCAATGCGCTACTCGCTGCTAGCGGGCGGCAAACGCTTGCGTCCGATCCTGTGTCTGGCTAGCTGCGAACTGATTGGTGGTACTGCTGCTATGGCAATTCCCACAGCTTGCGCTTTGGAAATGATCCATACAATGTCGCTAATTCACGACGATTTGCCGGCAATGGACAATGACGACTACCGCCGCGGCAAACTGACGAACCACAAAGTCTACGGCGAGGATATCGCGATTTTGGCTGGGGATGGTTTGTTGACGTATGCTTTTGAATTTATCGCTACTAAAACAGAGAACGTACCCCCCCAACAGGTGTTGCAGACGATCGCCCATTTGGCGCGGGCATCCGGCGCTGCTGGACTCGTAGGCGGTCAGGTGGTTGACCTGGAATCCGAAGGATTGACAGATGTTTCTCTGGAAACTTTGAATTACATTCACGCACACAAAACTGGTGCGCTGTTAGAAGCCTGTGTGGTTTGTGGGGGAATTTTGGCTGGTGCGCCGGCTGCCCATTTGCAGCGGCTGTCTCGTTTTGCTAAGAATATTGGGCTGGCTTTCCAGATAATTGATGACATTCTGGATATTACTGCTACTCAGGAAGAACTGGGCAAAACTGCTGGCAAAGATGTTCAAGCAGGAAAAGTGACTTATCCTAGTTTGTGGGGAATTGATGAGTCTCGGCGCCAAGCTTCGCAGCTTGTTGCTGATGCTAAGGCTCAATTGGCAGTGTTTGGGAGTAAAGCCCAACCGTTGCTCGCGATCTCCGATTACATTACCAGCCGCAGTAACTAGAAATACCAAAAATATGCAGGAAATTTGCAGCGGCATCTTAAACAATCATGTACTGATAGTTGCTTTGATCGCTTGTCTGTCGGCTCAAATCATTAAATTGCCGATCGAATTAATCAAAAATCGCAAGTTCAATCTGCGGTATTTGGTAACAACCGGAGGAATGCCGAGCTCTCACTCGTCTTTTGTGGGTGCTTTGGCTACGGGAGTCGGACAAACGATGGGATGGGAAAGTCCGGAGTTTGCGATCGCAGCAATCTTTGCGATTATTGTCATGTACGATGCTGCTGGAGTCCGCCAAGCTGCGGGAAAGCAAGCTCGCATTCTCAACCAAATTATTGACGAATTTTTTGAGGAAGACCACAACTTTAATGAAGCTCGGCTGAAAGAGTTGTTAGGGCACACTCCTTTTCAAGTGCTTGTCGGTTTGGGATTGGGAATCGCTATTTCTTGGATCGCAGGGCCTGCATATTAACTTTTAAGTACGGAGTAGATTTGGATCAGTGGTGTTTTTTTGACAGCTCAAAAACGGATATTTGCGAACGACGCTCCTAAGTAGATATACCCAAATTTTAGACTAAGGTTCAATCTCCCAGATTCATCTGTAGAGTGAATCAAAAATCTAAAATCTAAAATCGACTGACAAGTTGGAGGTAA
>JAYUGZ010000610.1:0-1444 GCA_043767465.1 Cyanobacteriota bacterium | reverse complement strand
AAGTCGCGAATTTTAATCAAAATCGGCAAGCAATCTCTCTCAGCATCCCAGCCGAGTTTTTCTGGATAATTCTGAGCCAACATCACCGCAAAAAAACTGAGTAAAGTTGTTTTGCCAGAACCGGGTGCGCCCAGGAGTACAAATTTATTTGAGCGATTTTGACTTAATAATTGTGAGGCTAAAAACTTTCTGCCGGAGCGACTTGCTCGTTGCAATAGTTGCAGGTTTTTGCCTGACTCTAGTTCTTCAATATCCAAGCTTATATGAGTATTTACGTCTTCCAAGACATCCGGCATTACAAATATCTGAGCCAATTTTTCGGATTTTTCGATTTCCTGACCTTCGACAGCAATGCCAGCAAATTTAACATCATCAAACCAGTTAGCGACTTGCTTAAAGTAGTCGGCTTTGGCAACCTGAAAACTTAAATAACAATTTGTTTTCTCGAAATAGGTTCTCGCAAAAACATCCAGCCACTCACGCACTTTTCCTGGAACGAATCTGTCTTGAATTCTTTTGTTTTCTGCGACTGTCGCATTAAAAGCTTCAACTAACAACTCAACTTGAGGCGTTCCTTGATTGTTGAAAGGTTTCAGGAGTTCTGGAAGTGCGGCACCTGTCAATAAACTTTTAACAAAATCTTCGACTACGCCCTGTGCACAAGGATAGAATAATTCATGAGTTTTATCGGCAGTCTTGATGCCACAAATACAAGCTTTTTCAAAATCGCTAGGATTGAATTTCTTCATAGCTTCTTTGAATCCTATTTCTGCAAGTTTAGGCCCGATTGCTTGTGCTAGTTTTAAGCCTAATGTACCCATTTCAATTATCATAGTAATTTTTAATATTTGTATTTAAGTTGGTGGACATGATTGCGTTATCGCCTACCATTAAACATTTTGAGTGTGTTTTTGTTCTGTTTTTAGTAACTGCATCAATTGCTCGGCTGCACTATTAGAGGTATGCACAGAATACATGATTTCAGCAGATTCATTGCCGATGATAACTCCTTCTTCTTTCGCCAATTCTGTTATTAAAAATAGCATCATTTGAAATTTATCGGCACGGGATAATTGCTGAAGTTGGGTTAACAATTCAAGATTTGACATAAAACGCCATTGAATTCGTTTGTCTATTTTACCACGACCTTGAGATTTAAACTACTCTACAACTGTCATTGTTCCCTTCGACCCTTCGACCCTTCGACCCTTCGACTCCGCTCAGGGAACAATGACTATATCATTCTGGTATTAACGGAATTGATATAACCTACTCTTCAACAGGCCTGGGCACTTCGTAAGTCAAAAAGTCATAGGCCATTTTCGTATTCGGAAAAATTGCCTGGGCTTCCTTGAGCAAATCATCCAGGACGATCGCATTTCCCGGAGCATAACGCGGGCTAAAATGGGTCATAATCAACTGTTTCGCCCCAGCCAGCAAAGCA
>JAYUGZ010000609.1:0-1444 GCA_043767465.1 Cyanobacteriota bacterium | reverse complement strand
ATCGCCCTGCCGTGCTTAGATCGAAATAGGGGTTCTAACGCAATACGCTTGAGATCAGAAGACCGGGCGGTTGAAACCGCGTCTATACAAACAAAACCCAGATGGTGCGCGGGTTGAAGAATGGGCGGTTTCAACCACCGTCTTATCTGAACTGTATTATGTTAAAAACCGATTATCCACCAGCGGCAAAAGCGCCCATAACTGCGATCGACAAAGCCAAACCGGGCAACAGCAGCAATCCTAACATCAAAGCATCGTGTGCACTCATCACTTTCTCCTGATACTGACGTTGGATAGCTTATCATACACACCCAGATTTCGCCACCGCCTTAACAATTAAAACCGACAGATTGATGCCGGAGTGACCGGGCAAACTTTATTCACAATCGAATTTCCGCGCAAGTCAAGCGTCGTTAACTTTTGCAAAGATTGCAGTGCACTGATATCAGAAACTTGATTGTTGTACAAATCGAGCACAAATAAGTTATTCAAAGCTTGCAGCGCCCTGCAATCGGCAATCGGATTGTTGAACAAATAAAGTTGAGTCAAATTAGTTAACGATTTCAGCGGAGTAATGTCTGAAATTTGATTGTTGCCTAAGTTGAGTTCAAGTAAATTAGTTAAATCTGCCAAAGGACTAATATCGGATATTTTATTTTCAAATAAAACCAGTTTTTTTAAGTTAGTCAAGGCTTTCAGCGGAGTCAGATCAGATATTTGATTCTCGAACAGAAACAGCGTAGTAAGATTTTTTAAAGAAGCCAGCGGGCTGATATCCGATATTTTATTTTTGTAAAGGTAGAGTGTCTGAAGTTCAGTTAAATTTACCAGAGGAGCGACATCAAGAATTTGATTTTTATAGATAATTAACGCCTTTAACTTAGTTAAGCTTTTCACTGGATTGATGTCATAAATTTTGTTATCAAACAAGACAAGTTCGGTAAGATTAGTTAGAGCAGCTAGGGGACTGATGTCTGATATTTGATTGGTATCGAGAACGAGTCTAGTCAGATTTGTCAGAGATGAAAGCGGGCTGATATCTGATATTTGATTGACATCTAAATACAGAGTTCTCAGCTTGGTTAAAGATTGCAGGGGAGCGAGGTCAGATATTTGATTGCTGTCGAGGCTGAGTGCAGTAAGTTGAGTGAAAGATGAGAGAGGACTGATATCGGTAAGTTGAGTAAGTTTAAGATTGAGTTCTGTTGTAGTAGAAAGCAGTTCGTTGGCTCTATCGCACTCTGCCGTATCTGATATTTGCAACAGTGTTTCTACGGTGTGTTTCACGCCGGGAGAGAGATTATCTTTGTGTTTGCACCAATCGGAAAAGTTATTATAAGTTGTTGTCATGGGTTTTAGCTTTTAGGTTTCAGTCCTTGAGGTACGTAGTTGCGCTTCAGCGCTCTTTGATTATATGAAAGAGCGCTGAAGCGCAACAACATAC
>JAYUGZ010000608.1:0-9407 GCA_043767465.1 Cyanobacteriota bacterium | reverse complement strand
GCCAAAGCTGCTTGTTTCTTCAAGCGACTCGATATCGCGCCCACAAGCTCAGCTTTAGTAAAAGGTTTAGTCAGGTAATCATCTGCTCCCAATTCCATGCCTTGTCGCACTTGGGAGCGATCGGCTTTACCAGTCAGAAAAACAAAAGGTACTGTAGCAGTAATAGGATGCGATCGCAAGGCCGCCAGCACCCCATACCCGTCAAGTTCCGGCATCATCACGTCGCAAATAATCACGTCGGGAAGATTTGACACCGCCGCATTTAAACCTTGCGATCCATTTTCTGCGCCCGTCACGTCGAAACCTTCAGCTTTGAGGAGTTTGAGAATATTCTCCCGAATTACTCGATCATCCTCAATCACTAGAATCTTTTTCATATGTCATTCCCTGCAAGCGATATAATTGACCCTGTAGTTGAACCCGATCAGCGTGGCAATAACTGAAAACGCACAGCTCGATCGACTCAACAGCGGAATATTTTCCGACAAAAATAGCAGACGCCCCTGAAAAACGCTAATTTTTCAAGGACAACTAAATTAATGTTTCTCTGCTTACTCAGTGTCGTCCGTATTATTACGAGTTTAATTAATAAATCTCTAAAATAATTCTAGGCGATCGACAGTTAGCAGCACCCTGAATAACTGCTAAACTGATTGTGCCAGTCGATCGATCGTCTGGAAACAATCTCAGCTTATTTATAACAGTTGCCACAAACAATGCAACAGCAAGTAAGTTCCCAACCCTTGCGGAGTCAGTCTTTGCTCATTCTTTAATGTAAAATCTCAAATCTAAGATCTCAAATGACATTACCTAGTGGATTCCCTGAGCCCGCACAGATTGGGGCAATAGAAGTTAAGCAATATCCTCAGTATCGCGCTGTCACCTACACCCACGCGGGCGATTTGCGACAAGCAACAGGAATCGCCTTCAATCCCTTATTTCAACACATCAGCAACAACCAAATTGCGATGACAACGCCAGTAGAAGCGCGCTATACAGAAACTTCCGGGCAAATCGATGCAGTTGCTGTCGCAGAAGTTTCATTCCTGTATCCCGCACCAAATATCGCCCCTAGCAGCGTTAACTCTGCTGTGGAAGTCACTGATACTTCGCCGATGACAGTTGTCAGCATCGGTGTGGGCGGGGCTTACACTTGGGAAAGCTACGAGATTAACCTCTCCAAACTCAAAGATTGGCTTCAAGAACATCCCGAATACGAAATAGTCGGGCCGCCGCGCCGCTTTTTTTACAATTCCCCGATGACAGCCGAATCAACTAAAATCAGCGAGGTACAAATTCCGATCAAACACCGCTGACGTGAACAACCAATTCGCGAATATTGCCCCGCTGGCGGTGTTCCCAGAGATAAATTCCTTGCCAAGTTCCTAACAATAATCTACCGCGTGCGATCGGGATTTGTTCAGAAGTATGAGTCAGCGCAGTGCGAATGTGCGCCGGCATATCGTCTGGGCCTTCGGCATCGTGAATGTAACTCGCGCCCTCCGGTACCAGTTTAGCTAAAAAATTAGCCAAATCCTGAAGTACATCCGGGTCAGCATTTTCTTGAATCACCAAGCTAGCAGAAGTATGACGCAGAAATAAACTACAAAGCCCCGTTTTAATACCTGAATTCGCCACCACGTCTTCTATCTTAGGAGTGATTTTGCACAGAGACTTTCCTGTAGTATGAATCTTGAGTATCTGTTGATAGTGAATCATGGGATTTGAGATTTTAGGTTTTAGATTTTAGATTTTATACCAAATCCGACCTTGTTACCCCCTTGATGATTCGGCGGTTGAAACCGCTACTACAAAAACGAAGTCCGCCTCCGCGGACTCAGAAATAAACGGGGTTTTTAACTCGGATTTGGTATTATATTTTAGATGAGATTGATGCAAAACTCTTCAGTCGGCGGAGGCCGACTTTGTTTGTATAGGCGCGATTTCAATCGCCGTCTTATATTTTAAACTTTCGATGAGACTGATGCAAAACTCTTCAGTCGGCGGAGGCCGACTTTGTTTGTATAGGCGCGATTTCAATCGCCGTCCTCTTTTGTTTGTGCAAGCGCGATTTGCATCGCCTATTCAAAATAGTCTACAACAGCTTGGGCGATCGCCTCCGTGCCATTTTTGTCCAACTTATCCGACAAAAGCGGCGGATGTAGCGGTTGTCGCAAAAACTCCCAATCCCCATCAAAAAACTCCGCCGCCGTCACAATTTGATGTTGCGCATAATTTTCAAGCCATTCTAGCAACACCGCAGCTTCCGCAAAACCATCTCTCATAATAGAAATAACAGGTATTTCCAAGCGTAAAGCTTCCGAAAAAGTGCTATATCCCGGTTTAGAAACCAAGCGCCCGCAAACAGGCATCATATCAACTGGACGCGGTAAAATTGGGAAAGATTGCGCAAACTGCTGATTTTTGACATTAATCAAATTCGGCAAATCGGGAGATCCCGCATCAAAAGTAATAAATTGCCAATCGCTAAATTGCTGGAGATTGTGATAAGGAATTGCTTCTAAACCCAGCCCGCCGAAAGTCAGCAATACAGTTTTTTCCGGAGGTGATTTGATGCCGAATACTTCCCGAAGTTCTGAGTTACTGTAACGAGGATTGCCGCCAGTTAATCCGACATCTTGAATATTAGGAAAAGCGGGCATCGGTTCATGTAAAGGTAGACGAAAAAGCCGATCGCACTTTCCGAAACATTCCCCAATCCAATCCGCCATTTCTACAAATTCTCCGCCCCAATCTCGATAGATAAAATCCCAGCCAAAATTACTCATCATCCAGCAAGGAACCCCAGCCGATGCCGCCATTCGCGTTGCCAAAGGAGGAATATCTGCCAGCACCAAACCCACCCGATTTTGCTTGATAAAATTAACTTCGCCCGCAATTAGCGAATTTTGCTTTTTCCGAATTTCCCGCAATTTTTCCAGTGTCGCGTCTTTATCCATATGCAAACTATCAGCCTGCACGACACCCACATCAAAAGCGCGGGGACGGTGGATAAAGTCGCCAGTAATATAAGATTCTAGCAGCCAGCGAGGTGCAGTTGTTGTGATAATTAGTAAGATATCTGGATTTAATTCTTGAATTTTTGCAGCTACGGATGAGACTCGGACAGCGTGACCGAATCCGTGATTGGTGATGGCAATATATAATGTTGGTCTAGACATGGATAATAGGGAATTGGGAATTGGGGATGGGGAATTGGGCATCGGGAATTGCGAATTGGAGGTAGAGACCCGAAGGCAACAAGGCCCAGGTTCAAGCGACGAACAACGAACAATGACAAATTTAATTACTAATGACTATCGAATATGTAACAACTCATCAATTGGACGCGCCCTCAGACCAAATAGGCAATTGATTAATCTTATCCAGGGTTATATCTACATACTTTTGACCGTCCGCCGCCCGATTTTCTCCAAAATATCCATCATCGCCGTCGTGCTTGTGAGGGCCGCTGAAAGCTTCTGTATAACGGCCTTGTAAACGAGCTTGATTCACCGGAGAAGTCGCGAACCAGTACCAGCGAGTCGGAAAAACTATGCCGCCAATATCCTCAATTGAATCGCGAGTGCCGCGAAAATGGAAAATGCGATCGGCTTCTGCAAAACCATTTTCTCCCGAAAACACACCCCCAACCGAAACAACAGTAACTTCTGCATTCAGCCAGTCCTTAATATAGGGAGTAGCACCCAAAGCAACTTGGGCGCCGCCGCTAGTGCCAATTAAAATAACTTTCAAAGCTTTCTGAGGGTTAGCTGAAATCGGAGATTTAGCATTCATGCGATCGATAATTACATTAGCAATTCCCTGATTGTATGCAAAACCGTAGCGGTAATCTAGAGAAATTGCAAACCTCCAGAGATTGCGAATTTTGATGAAAATATCTCCTGCAATCGGCCCGCTTTTTGCGTGTTCTGCAAACCGCCAAAAAGGAGCTAATAAGCGCTCTCCTCCTAAACTTTTGTTAGAAGCTGAATAAGGAAAAATATCGCCGACTGGTACGCACTGCGGGTGACTTGCAACTAAACTCTTGAGAAAAAAGGCTTCTCCCGGTGTTAATTCGTCTCCCGAAAAATCGCCAACTCCCGGTAAAAAGATGATATAACAATTGAGGGGCGAAGATTGGCGCGCTTCTATATTGCTGTTGTTTGAGGGCAATATCTCCGGCGGAATTTTCTTGATACCCAAAGTTTCGGCACTTTGACCGAGCCACCAGATCACAGTTCCCACCGGCGAAAGAATGCCCCAAATTATCAGGATTAGACCTGCGACGAGCAACAAATTTAAACTTCCCCCGCGCAGCCACGCCAGTATCCGCAAAATCAATCTTAGCATTTAATCAAATCTGGTAGAATGCCTATTAATTACCTGATTACGTAAAAAAAATTGGTGAGCCTGCTGTATTACAGCTTATTTTGTCTGAGTTGTCAACTATCTTGAGGAGCAGGAGTTAAACGTGAAGGGAGAAGATTCAATTGCAGGTTTGCGGGCAACGCTTTGGAATGCACTTTCTTTGAACGGCAATTTTTACGAAAAAACTCCCTACACTCGCAGAACTAAGCGGATAGCTTTAACAATTGTAATTTTAGCAGCAGTGTCTCGCGTCTTGGGCAATGCCGTCATTTTGTTGATCAATCGAACAGAGCCATCAGTGTTATTTTTATCACTTTGGCTAGATGGTTTGGCAGTGGTGGGGGGTTATTATTTTTGGACTTTCACTATCTTTAAAATCGGGCAGTGGCTGAAAGCGGGTCACGTCAGTTACGGGGAGTTGTTGGTTCCGATCGGATTTGCCTACGCTCCCCAAGTGCTGAATTTCTTAACGTTAATTCCCTTGCTGGGAGAAGGAATAGAGCGGATATTGGCGGTGTGGAGTTTGCTAGCTGTAATTGTGGCGGTTCGCCAAGGTTTGGATATTGAAAATCGGTGGGCGGTGTTAATTGGTTTTGTGGGTTGGCCGCTGATTCAAATTGCGATCGGCTTTGTGAAAGTTATTGAACAGTTGCTGGCGCAATGGCTTTAAAAAAGCAAATTGTCAGAATTAACAATCAAAATCATAAAAAAACTGCCCGAGCAAGTCCTGTGAATTTAATTTAAAGAACGAATAAACATAATTTAAAAATTCCGCCAATTTTGCCGCTGCGATCGATCGCGCTCAGCAGCCCCTTAACCTGTTAATATAAAATTGGTTTGGGGCGAAATACTTTTGCTTGCAGCGGTATTTTCCAACAAAAGCATTTGCCGATCGCCCGCAGAGGCACTTTCGCTTGCCAATTTCAGAAAATGCTTGACAGGGGGGGAGCCGAGAAGTAGATTGAGATACAACAAATAGGATGATTCTTAGCTTGAATTTGCATTGACACTTGTAGATCGTACTGCGAGACGGCAAACACACCTCTACTATTCGGCTCTCCCCACTGTCCGCCCCCCCTTAGCAGCGATACATTGAGTTTAAGGAAATACACAAAAATTTACATCTATAATTTGTGTATTGTTCCAAATCGCTCCTCACCAGCAGCGATACATCCCTCGCCAAGACAGTAGGAAGGAAAAAATATGTTTGAACGCTTTACAGAACAAGCCATTAAAGCAATAATGCTAGCCCAAGAGGAAGCGCGGCGCCTCGGCCACAATTTTGTAGGCACCGAGCAAATCCTTCTGGGACTCGTCGGCGAAGGCACTGGCATCGCTGCAAAAGTATTACTGGATATGGGCCTTAACTTGAAAGAGGCGCGCAATGAAATCGAAAATATCATCGGTAGAGGTTCGGGCTTCCTGCCACCTGAGATTCCGTTTACGCCCCGCGTCAAGCGCATTTTTGAAACGGCGCTGAATGAAGCGCGGCAGTTAGGTCACAATTACATCGGCACCGAGCACATCCTGCTGGGCTTGATTCAAGACGATGAAGGAGTGGCGGCGAAGGTGCTGCAAAACCTGGGAATCGATCGCCAGAGAGTCCGCACCCAGGTAATTCGTGCCGTGGGAGAAGTCGCAGCAGTTGGCGGCGGCAGAGGTGATAGCCCAGATCGCAAAATCCCGACTTTAGAAGAATTTGGCACCAACTTAACTAAGTTAGCAGCAGCCGGCAAACTCGATCCAGTCGTGGGCCGCGAAAATGAAATCGAGCGCGTGATCCAAGTGCTGGGGCGCCGCACCAAGAACAACCCAGTGCTAGTAGGCGAACCGGGAGTCGGCAAAACAGCCCTCGCCGAAGGCCTCGCCCAGCGGATTGTCAATAGAAACGTCCCGGAAATTTTAGAAGACAAACAAGTAATCAGCCTCGATATGGGTTCGCTGATTGCTGGTACAAAATTCCGAGGCGAATTTGAGGAACGGCTGACGAAAATCATGGCCGAAATTCGCGCAGCAGGTAACATCATTCTGGTAATTGATGAAATTCATACCTTAGTCGGTGCAGGCGCGATTCAAGGCAGCATGGATGCTTCCAATATGCTCAAACCGGCTCTTGCTAGAGGCGAATTGCAGTGTGTCGGCGCAACTACCTTGGATGAATATCGCAAATACATTGAGCGCGACGCAGCCCTAGAACGCCGTTTCCAACCGATTAAAGTTGGTGAACCGAGTGTGGCTGAAACAATCGAAATATTGTACGGTTTGCGATCGGCCTACGAACAGCACCACAGACTGACAATTTCCGATGCAGCTATAGAAGCAGCAGCTACATTGTCAGACAGGTACATTAACGATCGATTTTTGCCAGATAAGGCGATCGACCTAATTGACGAAGCAGGTTCCCGCGTCCACGTCTTGAACTCGCAAACCCCGCCCGAAGTTAAAGAACTCAAAAAACAACTTCCGGCCGTCAGCAAAGAAAAAGATGCTGCTGTGCGCGAACAAGACTTTGAGAAAGCTGGTAAATTGCGCGATCGCGAATTAGAAATAGAAGCCGAAATCGCCGAGGCGACAATCAACAAAAGCCAGATCCGAATCTCTCCCATCGTCACCGAAGAAGACATCGCCCACATCGTGGCAAATTGGACGGGAGTACCAGTCAGCAAGCTAACAGAATCGGAATCGGAATTGCTGCTGCACATGGAAGACACACTGCACCAGCGCTTGATCGGTCAAGAAGAAGCTGTCAGCGCAGTTTCTCGGGCGATCCGCCGTGCGCGGGTAGGCTTGAAAAATCCGAATCGCCCGATCGCCAGTTTCATCTTTTCAGGGCCCACAGGCGTCGGCAAAACCGAACTGACAAAAGCCTTAGCAGCATATTTCTTCGGTTCCGAAGAAGCCATGATTCGGTTAGATATGTCCGAGTTCATGGAACGCCACACTGTTTCCAAACTCATCGGTTCGCCTCCAGGTTATGTCGGCTACGACGAAGGTGGCCAACTAACAGAAGCAGTCCGTCGTCGTCCTTACACGGTGATCTTGTTCGACGAAATCGAAAAAGCTCACCCGGATGTCTTCAACATGATGCTGCAAATCTTGGAAGACGGCCGTTTGACCGATGCCAAAGGTCGGACAGTAGACTTTAAGAATACGCTGCTGATCATGACATCAAACATCGGTTCGCGAGTAATTGAAAAAGGCGGCGGTGGTCTCGGTTTCGAGTTTGCAGAAGGTGCCGCAGACGCGCAGTACAGCCGCGTTCGCAACTTGGTAAACGAAGAATTGAAACAGTTCTTCCGTCCCGAATTTATCAACCGCTTGGATGAAATTATCGTCTTCCGCCAGTTGAATAAGGAAGAAGTCAAGCAGATTGCAGATATCCTGTTGCAGCAAGTCTTCGGCCGCTTAACCGAACAGGGTATTACTTTGTCGGTGACAGACAAGTTCAAGGACTTGTTAGTTACAGAAGGCTACAATCCTAGCTATGGTGCTCGACCTTTGCGCCGCGCTATCATGCGGTTGTTGGAAGATGTACTGGCTGAGGAAATGCTGTCTGGGAAGCTGAAAGAAGGCCAAAGTGCGATCGTTGATGTGGATGAAAACGGTGTGGTTAAGGTGTTACCGGATGGTTCATCTGAGCCGAAATTGCCGGAATTCGCATTGAGTCATTAATGCAATGACACGCAGATAAATAACGTCTGAATAAAAACCCGGTTTCTTGCAGGAACCGGGTTTTTAATTGAAAAATGCCAGTTTCTAGGGTGCGCCGCAGCGCACCTTATATCATGTCCGGTCGATTACCATAACAAAAACGGTTTGTAGTGCGGACTTCAGTCCGCAAAAAGCTGCGGACTGAAGTCCGCACTACGAACGAATGTGATTGCGGTTAATCGATCGGATACAATATTACCCTATAAATAGCATCCGATTTTTTGGGATTAATCCTAATTAAATGAACAAACTAGGCGACACTTTAAAATAATCGCCGAGTGCCTTAGCTTGTGCTTTGCTAATTGCTCGTTTACCATTGACAACCTCAGACACTACGCCACTCGATCCAATGATGCCAACTAAGTCAGCTTGACGGGTGCCGCTGGCTTCCATGATGTGTTGCAAAATCTCGTGAGGCTCGGATTTGTCGATCGGATAGTTTTGATCCTCGTAAACTTCAATTAGCGTTACCAATAACTTGTGTAAAGCTCTTTCTTCGGGAGTGCGGTTTTTGGCGAACGTCAGCCGCTCTGCCACTGCTAGGAGGCGATCGTATTCTTCCTCGGTTTCGATCGCCCGTGGAGCGACTTCTGCCAACAAATTGCTATAATTAGCTCTATCAAAAGTAAGGGTCATTTTTCCATTTGTTTTTATCGTATTCAGCGTGGGTTAAGAAATATTTGTAATAAACCGTTTGGCTCTCGTAGTCTATGCCGACAATCAGGCGATATTCGTTACCTTTGATATTAAAGACAGTGAAATTTCCCACTGCTTCGGCATCCCGGTAAATCTTGCGAACATCCTCCAAGTTCTGCCATTCTACTTTCTTGACAGTCGCATACCAGCTATCAATTTGTTTTTTGACATCGGGATACATGGCAGCGTCGTCACGGAGAGTGCGAATTGAAATTAGGTGCATGGATTTTTAATATCTTTTGTTGAATTTTTATCATCGATTTGCTAACTTCCACGAAACACTACGTCTTTATTCTCTCATTTTGAGAGGTAGATGTCAAGAGCCGATCGCCCCCAATCTTAAAAATTCTCAGAATTAATAAATAATCTGTGGAACGAAGCGGCTAAATTCACAAAAGCCACAGAATAAAGAAAAGAGAGCAACAGAGGCGATCGAGATATGAGAAAGAAATGTTTAGATCGTGGGATGGGCGTCTGGCCCGTCCTAGGTATTTTTGCAATCTTGTCTATTGTAAAAAGCTTTTTTTGTATGAGTGCTGTCCCCGAAGAGCGTATTGTATAACTCGCTCTTCGGGGACAGCACTATCAAAGCAAAACTGAGATGCTCCCAAACAAAGAATGCAGCTTTA
>JAYUGZ010000607.1:0-9409 GCA_043767465.1 Cyanobacteriota bacterium | reverse complement strand
TAACTCGCAACTCATAACTGGTAGCGAAAGCGAGTCGCACCTAGAACCCAAAATGTGTAGGAGGTACCAGTATTGGGTGAGGCACCGCCATCGGGAATAGCGGCGTCTGGCCCGGCATCGGCAAGAGTCCGGGAGTAGGCGTCGGGGCGATCGACTTAATTGACACCATCGAATCAGGTGCCGTAACAGTCGGCGCAGTCGGAATCCTCGAAGCCGTCGGAGTTGGAGTCGTAGCCGTCGGAGTTGGAGTCGTAGTTGTCGGAGTTGGAGTCGTAGTTGTCGGAGTCGGAGTCGTAGCTTCCGTTGGGGTTGGAGTCGGAGTTCCAGTCCTAATCGTAGTCGTAGTAGTAGTCGTAGTCGTAGTCGTCGTCGGAATCAGCCTAGGGCTAAACGTCCCAGTCACAGCGACAAAATCATTGGCATCGATCAGCCCAGACGGAGTGTTGACCAAAATTGCTAACAGCTTACCGTCGATCGCAATTACCGTATCTCTGACATTTGCGCCGTTACCTTGGCTAATTTGCAGTTGACCGAAAGATAAAGTGGTCGGCAGTCCAAAGAAATCCTCTGCCTCATTGTAATCAGTAATTAAAGCCAAACTTCCCGGGCCAGCTCCCAATCCAAAGACATCGCTGCCGCTACCGCCCGTCAGAGTATCAGTACCCTCACCTCCGATCAGAGAATCATTACCCTCTGCCCCAAATAAATTGTCATTGCCGAAACCGCCCAAGATTGTATCGTCGCCCAATCCTCCGGCTAAAGAATCATCGCCAAAGCCACCGTCGAGAACATCATTACCTTTACCGCCAAACAGGAAGTCGTTGCCTTCATCTCCCATCAGACAGTCGTCACCTTCATCGCCGCGAATCGTATCCAAACCGCTGCCGCCAGAAAGTGTATCGTTAGCCTTGCCACCGAATATTTGGTCGTTGCCGGATTCTCCGTAGAGCAAATCAGTGCCGGCATTACCGTACAAAGTGTCGTCGCCGTCGCTGCCCAGCAAGTAGTCATTGCCGTCACCGCCAAACAGTTGATCGCTGCCACTACCGCCATTGAGAGAATCGTTCCCGATATCTCCGTAGAGAAAGTCGTCATCACCATTCCCGAACACCGAATCGTCGCCCTCACCCCCTCTGAGGGTGTCATTGCCAGTACCGCCGGTAATCAGATCGTTGCCCGCGTTGCCGCGAACTAAGTCGTCCCCGGCGTCTCCAAACAAGGTGTCTAACCCGTCGTTGCCGTCGAGGGTATCGTTGCCCAAACCGCCTCGGATCGAGTCATTGCCGTTCCCGCCGGAAAGAAAATCGCGGCCTTGGTTGCCAATGAGTTCGTCATTTCCTTCGCCCCCAAACAGCGAATCTGCTCCGTCGCCTCCCAGCAGCAGGTCATTGCCGCCGTCGCCCTCTAGGGTGTCATCTCCTCCCCCACCCGAGAGCGTGTCATCGCCATCTAAGCCGCGAATTCGATCGCCCTGGGTCGTACCTAGAATAAAGTCGTTGCCGTCTGTGCCGATCAGGTTTGCCATAGGGGATACACCGCTCCTCAATAAAAGAATTCTTTAAATTAGGTTAATAGCCTTGGTGGCAGGGCATTACTGCTTGCCTACGTTAGCATAGTTGAGTTTTTGGCAATCGTCGCGAAGCCGCGGGGGAGATGGCTGCGAGTGTCTTGATGTGCGATCGGCCAATAGGTTCGTAGTGCGGACTTCAGTCCGCATCAATTTCAGCGGACTAAAGTCCGCGCTACGAACCTATTTTCTTAAATGACTAATGGCTTCTATTTTTGTTCGCTAACAGGTAGGACGATCGCAAATTCAGTCCCAACTCCTACAGCAGAATTCACCCCTATTGTGCCGCCGTGGGTTTCGACTACAATCTGGCGGGCGATCGCCAATCCTAACCCAGTACCTTTTCCTACCGCCTTTGTGGTGAACAAATGGTCAAAAATCCGTTGTTTCACTGTTTCTGTCATCCCCGCACCGTTATCGGCAATTGTAATTTTGATATGCCGATCGCCCTCCAAACCGATCCGCACCGTGATACAGTTAGGATTCGCTTCAATTTCCTCGAAACTGCGACCTTGACTCGACTCTTCCAGCGCATCGATCGCATTGGCGAGCAAATTCATAAAAACTTGGTTCAGTTGACCGGGAAAACATTCGATTTTGGGAAGATTCCCGTAGTCTGTAACGACTTCGATCGCGGGACGGTGTTCGTTAGCTTTCAATCGGTGTTTGAGAATTAAGATCGTACTGTCAATCCCTTCATGGATATTAAAAGCAACTTTGTAGTCTCGATCGGCTCTGGAGAAGGTGCGGAGGCTGGTGCTAATGCCACGAATGCGATCGCACCCCACTTTCATCGACGACAGCATTTTGGGCAAATCTGCTAAGGCATATTCTAAATCAATATCCTCAGCATCTTGTGCGATTTCATCGCCGGGATTTGGCAGTTTTTCTTGATATAATTTTAAGTGATTAATTACATCTTTGATGGTGGTCGTTGCTTCGTCAATATTGCCGTTAATAAAGCCGACGGGATTGTTGATTTCGTGGGCGACTCCCGCGACGAGATTGCCCAAAGCGGACATTTTTTCGCTCTGTACTATTTGTAACTGGGCTTGCTGCAAGTCTAAGAGCGATCGTTCTAATTCTTGGGCGTAAGCTTGAGATTGTTGGTACAAGCGGGCATTTTCCAGCGAGATTGCCGCTTGGGCGCACAACAGTTGGATGACTTGAGTGCGATCTTCAGTAAAGGCCCCAATTGTCAAGTTATTTTCTAGATACAGCAACCCGATTAATTTACCTTGATGCAAAATCGGCGCGCACAGCATACTTTTGGGCTTTTTATCCATCAAATACGGGTCTGCCATAAAATCGTTTTGTGCTGCTGCATTATCCAAAACCACAGTTGTCAAAGTGCGCTTAACATAGTTGACTACAGCAGCGGGAACCTCTTCGCTGGCTGGCAGAGGTACAGACATTGAGATGACATTTTCCTTGAGAGATGCTACAGCTTCGACTGCGAGATTCCCCTCCTTCATCAACAGCAAAACTGCTTTTGTAGCTCCGGCATTTTCGAGCAACACAGACATCAATGCAGTCAGCAATTTTTCTAATTCTATTTCACTCGATACAGCTTGGGAGGCTTTGAGAATAGTGTCGAAATCTAGGGCTTCGGAAATACTGCTGCTCGAAGATTGAGTTGTTTGGAAGGTTTGATGTAAAATTGAGGATTGATTGATGGTTTGTCGCCTGGTTTCGCTGATTGCAGAACGGTTTTGTTTAGCCTGAAATATGGGAACAAGAAGTTCGGGATAACGTTTTTCTAAGTCATCTATTTTGGCTTTGGCTCCCCAGCGAGCGTAACAGTAGTAGGCGTCTTGCATATAAGCACTAGCCACTTTTTCTTTGCCCCAGTCAAGGTAGAATTTGCCCGCTAGTTCGTTGGCTAAGGCTTCTTCTTGGATGTATTCGTTGGCTTTGGCTCCGGCAATTGCGCGATCGTAAAAGTCGATCGCCTCAATCTTATTGCCCAAAACGCGCGATCGTTCTGCCTCCACCAAATCATATTTATGTTGAAAGTTCATTGGTGCGTGGTAAGCACGATGGTATAGTTTGGTCTGGTTTTCAGAAACGCGATCGAGGACTGCCGTTTTGTCTGTCTCCTCCGAAAAGTCAACCAATGCCGTCAGAGAATCATAGAAGTAAAAAATGGGTATGCTAATCTGACTTACCCCGGCTGCTAGAGTTTGGCGCGCTTCCACCGCATCTTGTTTTGCCTCAACTATTTCATTGAGCAAGTAGGAAGCAGTGAGTCGATAAACCCAATACAAATGTAGTCCAGTTAAATCATTAGAAATAGCTAAGGTCTGATGCAACTCCTTTTGGGCAGTCAGCAAATCCTGATTCTGAGTAGTTTGTAATCGCTGAATGGTCTGAAAAATAATGGAAATATAGTTTGAGCTTGCGATGATGTTTAGCTTCAGGAATGTGGCGATATAAATTTCTATTTCTGCCAGCAACGCCGTTAATTCTTTGCCAACAGCATAAGAAAAAACACAAAGATAGGAGGCACTGTAGCCCGTATTTTCAAAATCACCCACTTCTAGCCCAATTTTGAATGCTTCTGTGAACAGAGGCAGACTATTTTGGAAGTGGGATTTACAGTGGATGACAGAACATCCAACGACAAAATTAACCTTTGTCTGAACAGTCAGCACTTTAAAATTTTCCGCCAGTTCTAGCCCTAGCTGACCAAATTCATAGGCTGCATCCAAGTCTTCTAAAACACCGTTCAATAAAATAGCGTAGCAACTGTAGCTATAAGCAGAGAGGGCTGTGTTACCGGATTGAATTGAAAGCTTGACTTGAGCTAAAATGACAAAGGGAAACAGTAAGGGGGCAGAAAGATAAGAGGCTGGGCTAATACTCGACAGTAACTGCATACTTGCCAAAGCTTCTGCGTCTGTCATCACGGGCAGTTCGAGTAAATCATGGGCAGTTCTGCCATTGAGCAGTGCCGCAACATCTTGCATGGCTGGGGCAATATCTGCGGGTATTGGTTGTTTGGGCAGATGAATATTAAATTGTTCTAGGGCATTTTGTCCGATCGCGATCGCCTCTGAAAACTGACTCTGAGTGCTATGGGCTTGAATCTGGATTTCATAGGTTTTAACCCGGTCGAGATGCTCCAGATTTTGCGCTAAGATCGCGCTCACCCACTGCTCCATCTCGGCAAAATCACCGCAGAGATAAGCCGCTGCTGCTGCACCTTCATGTAATGCCAGCATCAGGCTAGTTTGGTTCTGCCAGCCGCCCAGATCCTCTAGAAGTGCTAGACCTGTCCTGCAATAGGTCAGAGCCGGTTCATAGGCATTCGCCGCTTTGGCTTTGTTTCCAGCAATTAAATTGAGTTGGGCGAGATTCGTTTTTTCCAGTGGATCGATCAGAAGTGCGATCGCGCTATTCCAGTGGTTGACAATCTCAAAAATATTGGCTTCTAGTTCTGCATCTGGGGTATTTTGTCGCAGCAAGCGAGCAATGGCTAAATGAGTTGACTGTTGTTGATCTTCAGCAATCAGAGAGTAAGCAGCTTGTTGAACGCGATCGTGCAAAAAGCGATATTTTGGATTGACCGTATTTTGCGTATCCGATTTCTCTGTCCCCTGAAAAAACTTATAGATTTGGCTAGTGGGTAAAATCAGACCTTCCTGCAAGGCTTTCCAGAGTGCTGTGGCTGCCTCAGTAGGCGATTGTTCTAAGACGATCGCCAATGTCGTCAAATCAAACTGATTACCCACACAAGCCGCTAACTTCAGCGCCTGTTGGGTTTCGGGAGACAATTTCTGCAATTGCAACGCCATAAATTCCACCACATCATCAGTGAGCGCTAGTGCATTCACTTGAGCAATATCACATTCCCAATAGCGGCGAGCGCGATCGAAGAGAATTTGCCCATCTTCATATAAAGCTTTGAGAAACTGGGTGGTAAAAAAGGGATTACCTTTCGTTTTGCGATCGATTAACTCCGTCAGCGGTTTCGCCAATTCCATCGAACAATTCAATGTATCGGCAACCAGATGATTGGTGTCATTAAACGCCAACGGTGCCAGAGTAATGGTGTTGACGATCGCGTTCGCTTTTTTGATTTCTTCTACGGTCAATATAAATGGGTGGATGGGTGAAACTTCATTGTCTCGATAGGCTCCCAACATCAGTAAATAGCTATTGTCACTCATCAATAGTTTGATCAACTGAAGTGAAGCCGAATCAGCCCACTGCAAGTCATCTAAAAACACCACCAGAGGGTGTTCTGCTGTGGTAAACACTTCAATAAACTTTTGAAATAATAAGTTAAAGCGATTCTGGGCGGCACTGCCTGATAGTTCGGTTGCGATCGGCTGCTGTCCAATAATCAGTTCTAGTTCGGGAATCACCTCAATTAAGACTTGTCCGTTGTCTCCAACTACTGAGAGAATTTTAGCTTTCCACGTTTGCAATTGAGCGTCTGATTCTGATAGCAATTGTCCCATCAAATCCCGCAAAGCTTGCACAAAGGCAGACATGGGAATGTTGCGATTAAACTGGTCAAACTTACCTTTAATAAAGTAGCCGCGTTGCCGCACGATGGGTTTGTGGACTTCGTTAACTACAACTGTTTTCCCAATCCCGGAAAAACCAGCTACTAACATCATTTCGACCCCCCTCTGTCCCCCCGAGGTTCGGGGGGATGCAACGCGCTCAAAGGCACAGAGTAGGGTTTCTACTTCGGTTTCGCGACCGTAGAGTTTTTCTGGTATGCTGAACCGATCGCACAAATCCCTCTGAGCTATTTCAAAACCTTCAATTTGACCACTTTCCTCTAGCTGACGCAGACATAATTCTAAATCAAATTTCAGCCCCAAAGCGCTCTGATAGCGGTCTTCAGCATTTTTCGCCATCAATTTTCTAACAATTTCCGAGAGTACCGGCGGGATTTGCGGATTGATTTCATGCAGCGATGGCGGCTGCTTGGCAATATGAGAGTGTACCAATTCCATCGCATCGTTGGATTGAAACGGCAATTGTCCCGCCAGCAATTCGTAAAAAGTCACGCCCAAAGAGTAAAAATCTGTGCGGTAGTCAATGCCCCGATTCATCCTTCCCGTTTGTTCCGGCGACAAGTAGCCGAGTGTTCCTTCGAGTACGTTAGGATTCATCAGGGTTTGAGTTTCCCTGGGCAGCAAAGATGCGATACTAAAGTCAATCAGTTTGACTTGTTTTGTTTGGGGATTAATTAAAATATTGGCGGGTTTAATGTCTTTGTGAATGATGCGGTGGTGACAGAGTATATCTAATGTATTGCTGATGTCGATCGCCATTTGCAGCAATTCACTCAAATTCGGCGCAGTTTCCCCTTGTTGCGTCCACTCTTTCAGAGAGATTCCCCCGAAGTCTTCCATTACCAGCGCATAGCTGTTTTGGTAAGCTTCTAAGCTGTAGGTTTCAATGATTCCGGGTAAATTGAGGTTTTTGGCGATCGTATACTGATTGCGAAATTGTACCAGTTCGGTAAAGCTGGGATACTCGCTCCGCAAGACTTTGATGGCTACGGGCTGTTGGTCGCAGAGGCGAATTCCGCGATAAACTAGGGTGCGATTTCCTGAGTAAATGCGATCGAGCGTTTGATAACCTGTCAATGTAAAATTTTGAGTTGTCATATTTTTATTATTCGCCTCATCTGTGGGCTATTTGTAGCTTAACAGAAGAAAATTGAATTTCCAACTCCAGTGATTGTTAAGTAAAATTAATATGATATAGATCGCTCAACTGGTGTGATTTATATCACTGAATAAGGCAATTTTTAAACTCAATAAATTCTCTTTTCATTAAAACTTAAATAGCCAAATCCATATTGGAATCGTGAATAATAAAGTTTGATGAGCGGATTTTATAAAGATAGGACGATCGACTAAATATTGACAAAACTACTTATGCACATCCACTACTTTTACCAACCGCCACTAAATATTAATGCTTATTCAACCTCACTGATAATTTTACACACAGGCCTTGACACCGACAAAAGCGTGTGTCATGATAGAGTTGAACAATAGGTCAACATAGGTGAAAACTATGGCACGGCACTTCAAACAATCATCTCAGGTCAAAAGTTCCAGCAGCCAAGCAGCCTCCAATAATCGCACCAAATTTACCCTCTACAATTTTGCCGGAAATGCCAAGGCCTTCTATTTAGTCGATCGCATAAATCTCGAAAGAAAGCCCGGTGATATCCCCGAAAAATCCGTCGCCCACAGCATCATCATCATCGATCGCTCCGGCTCGATGTATTATGACTTAAAACCGCTGAAAGAAACCCTGATCAAGCTTTTAACCTTAGACGAATACAACAATTACCAGCTAATTGTCAGCCTAATTTCCTACGCAGACAATGGAGACGTAATTAGTCACTTCCAGCGAATTCCGATTCAAGAAGTGATGAAGATTGACTCTCAATACATCAAAGCAATTAAGAATATCCAAACCGCTGGCTGTACCTGCATATCTCAGTCGATGCAGCTTGCTAAATCTTTGGTGAAAGCCGGAGAAGTGACAGCAATCAATTTGCATACAGACGGCTATGCAAATGACCCCAGTCCTAATTCCGAAGCTGCAAAACTAGCGGAAATTTGCGACGAACTCAAAGACATGGATGTGTTTGCAAATACCATATCCTATGCCTGTGCTGACTTCAAATTGCTCTCCAAAATCGCCAACACCTTATCGGGAAATTGCATCCGCGCTGGCGAAGTCAAAATGGTTTATGATGCTCTTTACGACAGCACTAAACTGTTAGGTGGTTCCGTGGCACCGCCGCTGGAAGAACCGTTAATTAAGGAATACGATTATCAAGTTTTTGTTTCCAAAACTGGGAAAAAAATCAATGGTTCATCGAGCACGCTGAAAATCTGCGGGCTGAAAGCAGACGATGCAGGACTGTTTTACAAATATCAGCAAGTCACCCAAGCTGAATATGACAAATTAGAGGTTCCGGTTGCTCAAACTGATGAGTCGGTGTTTGCTTTTGCGAAAGCTAATCTCGCTGACGGCAATTTGAATACGGCGAAGTACGCGCTGGCGAGCACCTTCGATGCTAGTTTGACGGAAAAACACGCGAAAGCTTTGACAAATGCTCAAATAGCGGGGTTTACGGAGGATTTGGAACAGGCTGTGTTTGCGCCTGATGTGTTGCAAAATCATGAAATTGGCGATCGCATAAAAGTCAGTGACAAAATTTCATTGCTGGAGTTAATCGAGATATTGGAGGAAAACAGCAACAGCATCATCATCAACTTGAAACACTTGCAAGAAAACTATCAGCGCAAAGGTTTGAAGCGAGTTGAAGGAAAGCGAGACGAAAATGGGAACCTTGTCAAGCCTTGGCTGAAAACAGAATTCTTAGATGGCGGCGAATACGCGCGCATGGGTTCATTTGCGATCAATCAAAATACCGCCACCATCAATATGCTGATTACCAGGAAAGTTAAACTGGTAAAAGTTGAGGATGGAAGTGCGATCGCAGAAGTGGCAGGAATTCTGGTAACAGACCTCAATACTTTCAACAATTATACCATTGTCAGCGACGGCGAAGTTAATATCAAGTCGCTGCGCATCAAAATCAGCAGCAAAGCCGTGTTTGATTTGCTCAAAAAATGCGGTGTAATTGAACAATACGGCTCGCCTGCCGGAGATTTCGACTTCCATTCAGAGTATGATATTAAATTAGAGAATTTGCCTCTAGTGCCTTTAAACGGGCGTTACGGCAGCCTGGACGGAGTGTTTGAGGAACTCGCGAACATTAAAATTCTCTCCAGCATCCTCTCGGCTCATTTGAAGGAAGCATCCGAGAGTTACACGGCCCAACAGTTG
>JAYUGZ010000606.1:0-3803 GCA_043767465.1 Cyanobacteriota bacterium | reverse complement strand
AGCGGGTTTTGTCCTCTGCTGACTGCAAAAGAAGTGACCACCCCAGCTCCTAAAGCCGCAGTTACAGCAGCACTAGCCAAATCTCGATCGGGACGTTTGTCGTACATATTTTTTTTATTGGTAGCTCTGGGAATTACGCTGTTTGCAGCGGGAGTCGCTTTGATTTGCGATCGGTTCGGCTTAATTTAAGTTAATGTCCCATTTTTACGAACAGTTAACCGATAAAATCCCCATCCTGTTTGCAACTAGCAAGGGTGGGGATTTTTAGTCGATCGCCAATTATTAATATTTTATATAAATAAAATTAATTTTTAGCGAATAATACGCAAAAACTGTTGATTTTTTTCTCATGAAGGCTAAGATGTGGCTGCAAACTATTTTCCTGACACTCGCGTCTTGCTAAACAGCGATGCTATCTTGGTTGTTGCCTGTAATTATTTTTGAAGGCAATTTTTTTCAAACACGGGTGCTTCGCCAAAACAGGTAAAACTTAGCCTTAATAGATTTTTAGCAACCCAAAGCTCAGCTTTGCGAGTTTGTCCAGATACCACAGCCACAATTTCACAGTAAAAAGTTATGGAATCCCTCGCCTACCTCGAACTTGCTCTCGTTTGCGAAGCACCCGCACTAGAGTCGAAAATTTTTGATGCACCCAAGTGGCAAAACCTTTCAAGTCAGACTTATGTGCGTTTGTTGTCTCTGGCTTTGATGCTGTCGGTTTTGAGTGCAGCAGGTTCGGCTTTTGCTCAAATAGATCCGGGAAATCCAAATGTGCGAACTGTTCAAGACAGATTGCGGGATCTTGGCTATTTTTCCAGAGCTTCCACCGGTCAGCTCGGCCCGGTAACAAAACAAGCTTTGACTAACTTTCAACGAGACTATCAACTGTCGCTGACTGGTAGGCCAGATACAGCTACTGTGACCGCACTCAACAGTTTAGCCGAGGACGATCGACCTTTTAAAACAACTTATACAAACTATAGCGAGCTGCGTTTTGGAGATACCGGTGCACAGGTTTCGGATCTCCAGCGCAGGTTGAAGCAGTTAGGCTACTTCAACACGCATCCCACAGGGAGTTTTCGCGAAATTACCCTGAATGCGGTGAGATACTTCCAGCGAGTTAATCGACTGCGGGTAACTGGAGTTGCAGACAGGCAAACTTTAGCTTTGTTGTTTGGTTCCAGCCAGCCGATTCCCCCCGCTACGCCGGGAGACATTTCGGGAAATGGCGGTTGCAAGGGGCTGCGGTTCGGGGACAGAGGGGCGACGGTAGACTTGATCCAGCGACAGTTAAAAGCTTTGGGCTATTTTGAAGGCGGCGTTGACGGCAAGTTTCGCGAACGCACTCTCTACGCTGTGACTCGTTTTCAGCAAGATTACAATCTGGTTTCTGACGGCTGCGCTGACACTGCTACTTTGACTGCTATTGATGCTCAGATGAGGGCAGCTCAAATTACTTCATTACCCGAGGAAAATGACCAGCAGAGTTATGGAGATTTTATCGAACTTGGCGACAGAGGTCGAGAAGTAGAATTTGTGCAGCGGCGGCTGCAACAATTGGGTTATTACAGGAGCCAGATTCACGGTTGGTTCGATCGACCAACTCAAATAGCTTTGATCCGGTTTCAGAGAGATCGCGGGCTGTTTGGGACTGGTAGAGTCGATCGCAGCACCAAATCTGCTCTGCGGCAAGGTAACAGGCAGGCTGCGGCGCCTAAAACGCAAATCGCTGCCAGCAGTCTGCGCCGGGGCGATACTGGGCTTGCTGTCCGCCAGCTTCAGTCTTCGCTGACAAGTTTGGGCAAAAACCCCGGCCCGGTAAACGGAGTATTTGGAGCCGAGACTGAGTTGGCGGTGCTGTCCTTTCAGCAGGAACGCAATTTGTCGCCGGCGACGGGTATTGCCACTCCGGCGACTTTGGCGGCCCTGGAAAACGGATTAGCAGGTCGGGTGGCTGTTCCTGCTGTTCCCATTAGCAGCAGTTTCAACTCTCTCCGACGATCGAGCATTCAGCAATGACAAACAAACGCTGCAAGGCAAGGGCTTTTACACAGCCCCCACCGGCGGAGTTTTTGATGCTCCCACGGCAGGCGCGATCGAGTCGCAGTTAAGGTGTCATCCGCGACGATTTGTCCAGCAAAACTTTTTAGCAGCGGATTTGGCCTAGCTGCATCACAGAAATCGAGTTTTTGGTTTCCGACTCATTCCTGAAACGAGCTATTTTCGTGAATAAACCGAGTTTTGGCGTAAGTGGAATTTGCACTTGCGCCGAAACTTTTGTAAAAAAATTTAACAAGACGTACTTGAGATACGAAAACAGTGTAATGTCACTCGATTGGCTCCGGGGTGCTGCTGCCGTGCTGGGCGATCGATTTCGGACAAGACCAATTGCTGGAAACCAAAGACGGCCATCCCATCCGCAAAGCTTCGTGGCACACCGTATGAATCGTTAGCTGGCAGTCTAGCAGGTGCAATCCAGACTTTTCAGCTTGTTTCATGCCAATTTTCAAAATCGAATCGTTGTTAAATTCGATCGTTCTGTTGCACTGAACGCAGACTAGGTGGTGGTGGTGGTGCGGGTAAGGCTGGTTTATTTCATAGTGTTTGTGACCTTCGGCTAGTTCGAGTTCGCGGAGCAAGCTCATCCTTGCCATTAACTTTAAAGTTCGGTAAATGGTGGACAAGCTAATATTTTCGCCGCGATTTTTTAACAAAGTGTACAAATCCTCAGCACTCAGGTGGTTGCCTTTCGGGAGGTTCTGAAACACGTGCAAGATGGTTTCCCGTTGGGGAGTCATCCGCCAGCCTTTGTCATTGAGTTCGGCTTTAAATGAGGACGCGGTGTAAAGTGCCATAGTGACCCTCTCAAGAAAGTCTGCCTATTGACAATAATACACAACGATCGAGATATTTTGCAAATATCAGAGCTTATTGAAAAAAGGTTGAGGAAAAAATTGGGTTTTTGATAATTTTTGACGGGACACAGTACATAAAGCGGTAGACAGAGGACAGAGAAATCATATTGAAGTAGAAATTATTACTTCTGCTTTCTGCTTTCTGCCTTCTGCCTTCTACCTAGATCCAGAAACGGAGAGTAAATGCACACTTACCAGCGACTTTAAGTCAGAGACTCCAGATAGTCGCGCACGCGGTTGCGGCGCTTGGGTTGGCGGAGTTTTTGCAAAGCTTTGGCTTCAATTTGGCGGACTCGCTCGCGGGACAAGTCGAGAGCGCGACCGATTTCTGCCAGCGAGTAGGGGTGTCCGTCGCCCAAACCAAAGCGCATCAGAATTACATCGCGTTCGCGGCTGGTCAAATCTGCCAGCAGTTGCTGCAAGTCGCGGTGCAGAGCTTCTCGCATCAGCATTTCTTCTGGGGAGATGCTGTCGGTTTCGAGCAAGTCGCCCAACTCTGTATCTTTTTCGTTGCCCACTTTAGTTTCCAGAGAAACCGAGCGGGGGACTCGCAGCAAAATTTCTCGGACTTGGGGCGCCGTCATGTCCAGCTCGACAGCGATATCTTCAATAGTTGCTGTCCGACCTTTTTCTTGAGAAATTTTGCGCTGGGCTTTCTTGATTTTGTTAAGTTTTTCGGTGATATGGACGGGGAGGCGGATGGTGCGGCTTTGAGTCGCTATCGCCCGCGTAATTCCCTGCCGGATCCACCAATAGGCATAGGTGCTAAACCGATAGCCCCGCGTCGGATCGAACTTTTCGACAGCTCGCTCCAGTCCGAGAGTACCTTCTTGTATTAAATCGAGCAATTCTAAACCGCGATTTTGATATTTTTTCGCCACCGAAACC
>JAYUGZ010000605.1:0-3804 GCA_043767465.1 Cyanobacteriota bacterium | reverse complement strand
TCTGTGATAGTTAAAGGTAAGAAGAAAGCTGTCGAAACTTTCGAGGTGATTTATCAGAAATAAAGTTATTGGTTATTGGTTATTAGTTATTAGTTATTGGTTATTAGTTATTAGTTATTGGTCACTATGATAGCTCGGACACGGCAGTATCGTTTCTCTACCCTAATTAATTGTAGGGAAACGGCACTGCCTTCTCCTGATTTCTTGGTCATTAGTTTTTAGTTAGTAGTTATTAGTCAGATAGCAGAAGGAAAAGGGAAGAATATCTGGTTTTGCAGTCTTGCTTGTTTATTTGCTAAGCTAGAGGTTGTGATCTCTCAATAAACCTTAGATTTATGCACAGGTTATTAACTGGGAAACTGCGGGTAGACTATTTAACAATACCGATCGCCAATCTTCCAGCAAATCTATCGGGTACTAAAATTGTACAGCTTACGGACTTTCACTATGACGGCGAGCGGCTGTCGGAATGGTTGCTAGAAGAGGCAATTGCGGCGGCTAATGAAGCGGAACCAGACTTAATTTTTTTAACCGGGGATTTTATTACCTACGATCCCGCACCTATTTACGGCTTAGTGCAGCACTTGAAAGACTTGCAGAGTCGGGTGGGAATTTACGCTGTTTTAGGCAATCACGATCACTATTACCCAGGGGCAAAAATTAAGGTTGCTAATGCTTTGAATAATGCAGGTATTCGGGTTTTGTACAATGAAGCTATTTATCCTTTGGGGTCTGAGTTGGCTTTAGTTGGGTTTGCAGATTTTTGGTCTGGCGATTTTGCACCTGCGCCTGTAATGGCATCAATAAATCCGGCGATTCCTCGGATTGTGTTGTCTCACAATCCTGATACTGCTGAAAATCTGCAAAAGTGGCGGATTGATTTGCAGTTTTCTGGACACACTCACGGCGGTCAAATTGTGATTCCTGGGATCGGGCCTTTGTATGCTTGGGTCAGAAAAATTGGCTATTTGATTCCTCAACCAATACGAAAGTGGATTCCTTTTGTCTCGGCTTGCGATCGCGTGGTGGTTCACTGGGAATGGGCTAGCGGTTTGCATCAGGTTGGGGGTAATTTGCTGTATGTGAATCGCGGTTTGGGAACTTATGCGCCGGGGAGGCTATTTTGTCCGCCGGAGGTGACAGTAATTACTTTGGTTTGTCAAGATTCGTAGGGATGATATCAATTCCGGTGGCACTGAAGCGAAATGATTGTTGAATGTTGACTGTTGACTGTTGACTGTTGACTCTCAATCGAAAAACTGACTGTTATAGCAACCGTCAAGACAGTTAGGATATTCTCGAACGCTGAAACTATTGCTGTGGCTGCATTTTCAGATCGATCTCCTTCCGACTTCCATTTCTCTTCTTTTATACAATTCCTATTATTAACTGGCTTCTGCAAAGCGATAGCCTCTCCCGTAGACTGTGTGAATTAGGACGGATTCGCCTGGCGCTTCTATTTTGCGTCGCAGTAGGCGAATTTGAGCTGCTAATACGTTGCTGCTGGGTTTTTCTGCTTCACTCCACAAATATTGGTGGATTTGTTCGTGTGTTAGCAATTGACCAGGATGGCGCATTAAGTATTCTAATAATTGACATTCTTTTTCTGATAGGTCAATTGTACGATCGCCCCGATAGGCTATTTGATTGTCGTAGTCTAGCTGTAAGTCTGCGACTTGCAGCCGCCCGACGGCTACTTCGGCGTCAAAAGTAGGGGGCCGCCGCAGCAAGGCGCGGACTCTGGCTAGGAGCTCTCGCAGTTCAAAAGGCTTGACTAGATAGTCGTCGGCGCCTGCGTCGAGTCCTTGTACGCGATCGTCTAGGGTGTCTTTTGCGGTGAGAAATAGGACTGGGGTATTCTTTCCTTGCGATCGCAAATTCTGACAAATTGCCAGTCCGGTTTGTCTCGGCAGCATCCAATCCAAAATTAGCAAGTCGTAATTTCCCTGGATTGCTAAATTGTTGCCAGTTGCGCCATCAAATGCCACATCAACGATATAACCTTCGCGGCTTAAAACTCGACTCAAAGGGTCAGTTAACTCAACTTCATCATCAACTAAAAGAATCCGCATCCTGATTTAAGATTTGAGAATTTAGGTTAAGTAAACTAATTTTTGCTACAGCTTAAAATGTGCAAAACTTTCTGATTCGTTGTAAGCTGCTGCTAGCCATTCCTGCATTGCAGGTAGTGCCAACAGCGCATCAGCATAAGCTTGCGCTTGTGCATCTAATTTGACTTCGTAGGTAACAAAACGCATGACAACGGGGGCAAACATGGCGTCAGCAATTGTGAATTTTCCGAACAGCATATCGCCGCCTGTGCCGAATTTTTGGTGGCATTCGCGCCAAATTGCCAAGATGCGATCGATCTCTGCTTCGACACCGGGAGTCATCCCTTCACCTGGATAGCGGTTGCGGCAGTCCATCGGCATATTTTCGCGCAGATTTTGGAATCCTGCGTGCATCTCGGCGCAGATGGAACGGGCGTGAGCCCTTTCCTGGATCTCCGCCGGCCACAAATCATTCGCAAAGCGATCGGCAACGTATTCGCAAATTGCTAAAGATTCCCACACTTTCAGATCGCCGTCGATTAGAACAGGCACTTTTCCCGAGGGAGAATAGCGCCGAATTTCCTCGTGAGTTGTCTGGCCGTCTAGGGGAATTCTCACTTCGGCAAATTCTAGTCCAGCTTGTTTCATAGCCAGCCAAGCACGCAGCGACCAAGACGAATAATTTTTGTTGCCGATTACCAGAGTCAATTTAGTCATATTTTTGCTTTCAGCTATCATCTATGCAGCAGACAATCGTTAACAAAATTAGATTTAACTAAGTCTAAACACAATATATACACAAACACAATTATTCGCAATACCTAAACTTGTTTTGATATTTGAACCATTTGTGCTATTGTGGTTTAGGAAAAAGCTGTTTCCGCTCAGGCTGCGCTTATCCCGAATCTCAGATTCAGCAATTTACAATCTTAAATCAATATGATTACCGTAGCACTTCCCAAAGGCGGACTGTTAGGAGATAGCATTCGTCTGTTTAAATCTGTTGGATTAGACTTCAGTGCTTTTTTGGATTCATCTAACCGACAACTGCAAATTTATGACACTACCGGAACTGCAAAAGCTTTGCTTGTAAGGACGCATGATGTCCCGGTTTATGTGGAATACGGTCAAGCTGATTTGGGGATTGCGGGTTATGATGTTTTGCGGGAAAAAACTCCGAAAGTTGCCAATTTAATTGATTTAAATTTTGGCAAGTGTCGGCTATCGGTGGCGGTGAAAGAATCTAGTCCCTATCGGCGAAGTGTGGATTTGCCTCCTCACGGTAGAGTTGCTTCTAAGTTTGTAAACTGTGCGAGAGAATATTTTCATAATTTGAATTTGCCTGTGGAAATTGTGCCGCTTTACGGTTCTGTGGAGTTGGGGCCGATTACGGGTATGTCGGAGGCTATTGTGGATTTGATTTCGACTGGCAAAACTTTGCGAGAAAATGGTTTGGTGGAAATTGATGTTTTGTTTCACAGTTCGGCTTATTTGATCGGTCATCCTTTGAGTTACCGTTTGAATGCCGGAGGTGTGAATGAGTTGATCAGGAAGTTGAGAGAACAAGTTTTGACGACTGTTTGATGTGAGTTCAAGTTAGAATGTTTTCATAGGTTCGCAGCATCGGACTTTAGTCCTTGTTTGTGCTGAGACTGAGGACTTGATTCCGATGCTGCGAATCGGTTTTATTTAGCTCATTTCGGATCTGCTATTTGTAGGTATAAAGCCAAGTTTTTCCTGGCATCTTTCTATA
>JAYUGZ010000604.1:0-3804 GCA_043767465.1 Cyanobacteriota bacterium | reverse complement strand
AACAGTTTGGCAGTTTCCAAGCACTCGATCGAGTCAGCTTAGAAATTGAATCCGGTTCCCTAGTCGCATTGCTGGGCCCGTCAGGTTCCGGCAAGTCTACCCTCCTGCGGCTGATTGCCGGTTTAGAAATGCCCGACTCCGGCAAAATCTGGCTGACAGGCCAAGATGCCACAAATACCAGCGTCCAAGACCGCAACATTGGGTTTGTGTTTCAGCACTACGCGCTATTCAAGCACATGACCGTGCGAAAAAACATCGCTTTCGGCATGGAAATTCAGAAAACAGCGCCGGCAAAAGTCAAATCCCGGGTAGAAGAATTGTTGAATTTAGTGCAATTGGGAGGATTGGGCGAGAGATACCCGTCGCAACTTTCAGGAGGCCAGCGACAGCGGGTAGCCCTCGCCAGAGCCCTCGCCGTAGAACCAAAAGTGTTGCTGCTAGACGAACCTTTTGGAGCACTCGATGCCAAAGTTCGCAAAGATTTGCGCGCTTGGTTGCGGCGGCTGCATGACGAAGTTCACGTTACCACAGTCTTTGTGACGCACGACCAAGAAGAAGCGATGGAAGTTGCCGATCGAATTACAGTAATGAATAAAGGTAAAATCGAACAAGTAGGCACACCCGCAGAAATTTACGACCATCCAGCCAGTGCATTTGTGATGAGTTTTATCGGCCCCGTCAATGTCTTACCCAGCACTTCCAGGCTGTTTCAAGACAACGGATTTGACTCACCCAACCCAGAGATTTTCTTGCGCCCTCACGACGTAGTAATTGAAACCACCGAAAATAGTGCAACAGTCCCAGCAAGAATCAGTCGCTTGATTCATTTGGGATGGGAAATTCAGGTAGAATTAACCTTAGATGACGGTCAAGTAGTCAACGCTAATTTGACCAGAGAAAAGTTTGACCAGTTGCAGTTGCAGCCACAGCAAAGAGTGTTCGTCAAGCCGAAAGATGCCAAGTCGTTTCCACTTTTTTATTCAATCTGATATGATGTTGCCTCGAACAACCACAATTTGGTTCGATATTGAGGACTTTAGTCCTCTTTATACGGACTAAAGTCCTCACTACAAACCCTCTGATACCACTTCTTAAAATTAGAGCTAAATTGAGATCGGACACAAAAACTAGAAAGACACGGCATTGCCGTGTCCCTACTCTTTTATGCTGACAACTGCGTAGTTAGTCTTTGATTTTGGTAACAGCCTTTTTGACTTGTTGCTCAAAGGATGTAGCCTTTGTGTTGGAAGGATTTTTCATCTTTTCAAGGTCAGCATCTCCCTGAACTTCATTGGGCCCTTTGCTGGCTTTTTCTTGAGTTTCTTCGAGAGACATCGGGTTTTTCCGGGCAACTTCTTGAGCTTCTTTCTCAATACCTAAAAGTTGCTCTTGACCTTTGGTGGGGCTGCTGGTCACGGCAAAAGCTGGGAAAGCATTAGAAACAAACATCAATGCACAAAAACAAACAGCTATTAAAGTGCGGGCTAAACGCTTGATAGGAAGGTTAAAGCTGATAAAAGACATACAAAATTTCTCCGTTTTTAGACTTTTTGATCGCTGAGATTGTTAACAGGCTGAATTTAACTCAAATTCTGCACAATCTTTAACTCAAGTTTGATACAAGCAATAGCACTTAGCAGTAGTTGCTGTTTTTCAAATTAAGCTTAATATCTTTTTATCTGAAAATGCGCTCTCTTGAAATCCTTCTTAGGGAATATTTTGAAGCAGGAAGAGGGCAGAAAAAGAAACTATGCCCCATCCCTCCGCTTCGCTTCGCCCTGTTTGCCCCATGCCCTTAAAAATGCAGATTACTGTCGCACGGGAACTTGACATTTTGCCAGATAAGTCTTAATTTCTCCGACGCTTAGTTGTCCATAATGCAGCAGGGAAGCCAGGAGGGCGGCTTCTGCTTTGCCCTCAGTCACGGCTTCGTAGATGTGGTGGCAGTTGCCGGCGCCACCAGAAGCAATTACCGGAATTTCGACAATTTCAGCGATGCTGCGGGTTAATGCCAAGTCGTAACCGGCTTGAGTACCGTCAGAGTCCATGCTTGTCACCAAAATTTCGCCTGCGCCCCGTTTTTCGGCTTCTTTTGCCCAGACGATCGCATCTAGGCCCGTATTTTCACGCCCTCCGCGCACGTACACATCCCAACCGGGATTATTCGGATCTTGGCGTTTGCGAGCGTCTATAGCCACTACAATGCACTGATTGCCAAATCGATCGCTCGCTTTGTCAATCAAACTCGGATCGCGCACCGCAGCGGAATTGATGCTTACCTTATCCGCGCCCGCCCTCAACAAACTTTTAATGGTGTCCAAGGATTGGATGCCGCCGCCCACCGTCAAAGGGATAAATACTCGATCGGCAGTTCGGTACACCACATCAATCATAATGTTCCGGTCTTCGTGAGTCGCCGTAATGTCCAGAAACACCAACTCATCAGCACCCGCATCATTGTATACCTGAGCCATTTCTACCGGATCGCCAGCATCTTTAAGGTTGACAAAATTGACACCTTTGACCACGCGGCCGGCTTTCACATCCAGACAAGGCAAAATTCTTTTCGACAACATAAAATTCTCGTGTTTGTAATTGATTGAGCGCCGCAGCGAGGAAAAGGCTTTGTTGATCTCTGCAAAAAGCGGAAGCTTAGCAACAAATCTTTAAGATACCTTGTGTTTAACAACACTTTGTATCAGCCGGAGATCCATTTTCTATTTTTTTTCGGGGCAGCGTCAGCATAAATAAGTTAGATTTTTGGTAAAAAGCAGCAAATTTAATGGCCTCAATACATCTTGGGCGTGAAAAATATGACACTTTCGCTTAAGATCGAACCATAACTACCTTTGCCGGCGATCGAACCTGTGGTTCGGCAATCCTCTATGGGTTCGGTGCATCGACGATCGACTAAACTATTTTAAATTTTAGAACAGCCGATTTGAGGTTTTTTACTGGCAATCTTAGTTATGAGCCGCGCACTAAAGTTAAAATTTAAAGTTTAAAACCTCAAATCGGTTGACTTAATGTCGTTTCTAATACTGTGGTAACTTTGCAACCCAATCCACATTTGTTACTTCGTACAGAAAGCGGCAATCGCTACTTGCCGCTCTCCGGCAGCAATTGCTGGACAGTAGGGCGGAATGATGACAATAATTTTGTATTGACCGATCGCTGGATTTCCCGCAATCACGCGATGCTACAGCAAATGGAGACCGGAGAGTTCTACCTGATCGACTTGGGAAGCCGCAATGGTTCCTTTGTCAACGGGCGACGGGTGAGTATTCCTGTCACACTCCGAAATGGCGATCGAATTATTTTCGGTCAAACCGAGTTGGACTTCCATAACCCAACAGCAGGCCGCCGGCTCGATCGCATACACGACACAGACTCCGAAGATTTTACAGCGACTTTGACTGTACGCAGCCTAATTACTGTCATGGTAATGGACATCCGAGACTTTACGGTTTTAACTAGACAGCTAGACGAAACCATCCTCTCGGAAGTCATCGGCAATTGGTTCCGCAAAGCCGGACAAATCATTCGCGAGCACGGTAGTTGGGTGGACAAATACATCGGCGATGCGATCATGGCCGTGTGGTTCCACAAAATCGACGGTGTTAGTAATGACGAAATGATGCAGATTTGCCAAGCTTTGAGCCAACTGCATAAGGCAACAGACGAACTTAGCAGTCGTTACCCGCTGCCTTTTCCGTTGCGAGTCGGGGCTGGAATCAATACTGGTTATGCAATGGTGGGAAATTCTGGTAGCAGCGATCGATCGGACTACACCGCATTAGGAGA
>JAYUGZ010000603.1:0-1448 GCA_043767465.1 Cyanobacteriota bacterium | reverse complement strand
GCCTTCGGAACTCGATCGAACAACAATTAACTATTGGTGCTGCTTTCTGTCGCTGTCTCCATGTTAATGAAGAAAATGCGCCTTTATGGTTATCGCCTCTGGAAAGAGAAACTCCTGGAATTTTAACTGATTGGCTCAAAAAAATTGCCGTGTATTCTTGGATTGCAGCGGCTTCTATGGTAGTGAAGCGCAGGGTGTATGAAGAATTGGGTGGATTTTGTCCGCAGGCTGGTGCTGCTGCTGATTGGGAAATGTGGAAGCGAATTGCGGTGCATTATCCGATGTGGTATGAGCCTCAAATGTTTGCTTGTACGCGGATGAATTCTTCATCATGGACATCTCGCTTGTTTCAATTGGGGGAGAATATTGCAGAGGCTCGAAAGGCGATCGTAATTTCCCAATCTTATTTACCAAAAGAGAGTGCTGAGGAATTATCAAATCAGGCGAGAGAACATTATGCGATCGAAGCTCTGAAAATGGCGCATTCAATGCTTTCTAGAGGAGAGGTGAATTATGCGATCGCCCAAATTAGAGAAGGATTGAAATGCAGCAAATCTGCCCAAGTAATTAACTTACTTCCGGCTGTATTCGCATCTAGTGAAACCGCACAAAATCCCAGGGAAACTACCCCAAAAATTAAGCCAAGAATTATCATTGACGGCGTAATGTTTCAGATCCACAACTCTGGAATTAGCCGCGTCTGGTATTCGTTAATCATAGAATGGGCAAGTCAGAGTTTCAGCCAGCACATTCTAGTCCTAGATCGCAATGGAACTACTCCCAAAATTGCCGGGATAAATTATCGCCAAGTCCCAGCTTATGACTATAACAATACTGAAGGCGATCGCGAAATGTTGCAGCAAATCTGCGATGAAGAACAAGCTGATTTGTTTATTTCCACTTACTACACCACACCGCGATCGACACCCTCTGTATTCATGGCTTATGACATGATTCCCGAAGTCATGGGAGCTAATTTAGCTAACCCAATGTGGACAGAAAAACATCAGGGGATTCGTCATGCTTCTGCATACATCGCCATTTCAGAGAATACAGCCAGCGATTTAGTAAAATGCTTTCCTGAGATTTCTCCTGAGTCGGTAACAGTAGCTCATTGTGGAATTGACAAAGCATTTTCGCCTTTAACATTTGTAGAGGTTAATCAATTTAAAAGCAAATACGGCATCTCAAAACCGTACTTTCTTTGGGTTGGCGATCGCGTGGGATTCAATGGTTATAAAAATGCCATCTTGTTCTTTAAAGCGTTTTCTAAATTAGAGCGTAAACATGACTTTGAAATTGTCTGCGTAGGTGGAAATCCAGTATTAGAAACAGAATTGCAAACCTATGTCGCTACTACCAAATTCCACCTGTTAAAACTTACCGACGACGAGTTGCGAAGCGCTTACTCCGGTGCTGTAGCATTGGTTCAAACATCAAAATATGAA
>JAYUGZ010000602.1:0-9431 GCA_043767465.1 Cyanobacteriota bacterium | reverse complement strand
AGCAATCGCAGACACTATGACAGTTATCAATTAGCTGATGTGCGCGGATAAATTAGCTTTTTAACTGAACCATATTGACTTATACGTAACTAATATTTGCCATCAACCCAACAACTCATCAACAGCAACACTAAAACCAGGCAATACTAGCTGAGTGCTGATTGTAGAATCCAAGTTAAAAGTTAACTTTTGAGATTGAGTCATAATCAATATCCAGCGACTTTCTGGAAAAACAATCCAGACTTCTAGACAACCCGAATCTAAATATTCTTGTGCTTTCAGAAAAACATCTTCAGCAATATCAGTAGGAGAAACAATTTCAGCAATTAACAGCGGACTTTGAGGAAAAGTAGGAACATCGCCATATTCAGCAACAAGTTCAGCAGTCAGATAAGCAACATCAGGGCGACGCACTCGCCTGTCAGTGCGACATGGAACTTCTGTATAGACTTCGCCACCTTGTCCGCTCGATATCTTGTAATTTCCCCAAGCACGATCTAGTCTAGATTGGATGCGACTGTGTTTTACTGTCATACCATTTTTCTCCGCGATTTGGCCGTCCACCCATTCCATATCGTCCGGGGGACTAGCGATGAAGTCTTCTAGAGAAACATTTTCTGATAAAACGGCTGTCATCACCATAGCCATTGACTCCTTTTTGCAGAATTTACTGATATTATAGCAATCTTTGGTAATGGGTAATTGGAACTAACAAATAACCTATGCCCCATCCCCCATGCCCCATGCCCCATGCCCAATCTACTCAATATTAATTTGATTAGGAGGCTTAGGCTTGTCATCCTTCAAAGTTTTACGCCCAGAAGTTGCATAATCCTTGTACAAATCCACAAACATCTTGGTTAACTGCTGCAAAGAAAGTTGTTCCCCATTAATTTGAGCTTTCATATAAGCTTTCAGCACTTCGATGTAAGCCAAACCGAGAGCAAGGGTGAGAGTTGCCGCCGTCGCACCAGAGATAGCACCACCGACAATTGTACCAGCACCCGGAATCATTTTAATCAAATTAGTCACAATACTTCTACCAACAGCAGTCACCCCACCAGCACCACTAATTGCTGACAGCATCGCCGAGATAAACCCTTTATCAAAGGGCATTCCAAAAATCACAGTAATATTAGCAATCATTGCTGTTTGCATGGTCATCAAAATCGGCGCATCAGCAAAAGGTACAGGAGTTGCACCGATAATCGCAGAACCTGCAACATAGGCACTCAGATACTTAAAAGCCATGTCAGATTTGAGTCCAATATTGGCAATTTGTTCTTTCACAAAGGCTTTTTTCGCTACTTCCGGCAACAGTTGAAAAGTTGCATCAACCAACTTATCTAAACCGTGAGATTTTACTGTATAATCCTCATCAATTTCTTCCGGTTCCGCCATGACTGGGATAACTTGACTCACTGGCAAATTCATGTGTTCCAGTTGCTTGAAAAATTCGCTCGGTTTTTTCGATGTAGTTTGAGTGAGAACTAAAATCACTGGTACATCCATGATTTCCATTTCTCTTAGCCAGCTTTCCTCCACGGATTCTATGCGATTTGCGCCGTGATTGATGCAGTACCAGATGACGTGAATGTGTTCTTTGGGGTGCAGGAGTCTTTGGTCTTCAATGAGTTTAGCAACGTTTAATTGAATAATTTTAACTTGTTCGGCATTGAGTTCGAGTCCGGGAGTGTCGTAAACTGCGATCGGGCAATTCGGTTTGGTATATTGGCGAATACCGTGAGTGACGGGGCGGCCGACTCCGGTTTCTGCTAAGCGCTGGCGAAACACAGAATTGATCAGGGTACTTTTGCCAACTCCGGTTTTGCCGATGACTAAAACATTGCACTGTCCCACATCATTTTCTGCCTCTTTGAAGGCATCATAACTGTTGATTAAGAGTTCGTCTAAGGAAAAGTCATCTGACATGGCGTTTTACTCCGAGAATGGTGGGATATTAAGGATTAAGCTTCATTTTTAATTTTAAGCCCACCGAATAGAATTCGGGGAGTTTACGGGCACACAAACGAAGGATTAAACACCACCGAATAGAATTCGGGGCTACACAAACGAAGTCCGCCTACGCGGACTGAGGAGTCTTAAAGATATTGTAGCAATTTAGTTTGATGTTTAAGCTAGCAATCGATCGACCTCGATGCTAAAACCGATCAGGATTTGTTGAGTGCTGGCGGTATCGCCGGATCGAAATGTCAATATTTGATTTTGAGTCATCACGAATATTAAACAACTCTCTGGAAAAACTAACCAGACTTCTTGACAGCTAGATTCTAAATATTCCTGTGCTTTGAGAAAAACATCTTCAGCGATATCGGTGGGTGAAACTATTTCGGAAATTAGGGGGAAACTTTGGGGTAAAGTGGCAAGATTGCCAAACTGTGCAACTAATTCGGGTGTGAGATAGGCGACATCGGGGCGGCGAATTTGTCGGTTGGTGCGACAAGGAACCTCGACATAAGCCTCTCCACCTTGTCCGCTAGAATCCTTGTAATCTCCCCAAGAATTCCCCAGTCTCAACTGAATTTTACCCGTCTTTAGTGTCATGCCATTTTTCTCCACAAGTTGGCCGTCTACCAATTCCATGTTGTCGGGCGGCTCGGTGATGAATTCTTCTACACTAAAATTATCCTGTACAGCAGTAGCAGTGACCATAGTTATTTCCTCGTTTTTGCCAAATACACTTATTACTATTATGAGCTATCGGCAAGGGCGATAAACATTGAAAAAAGCAATTACAGACAAGGATATCTGATTCAATTATTCAATATTCTCAGAATTTTCAGGTCGATCGCTGTCAGGCAATAAAAAATCAGGATTAAGAACTTCTTCTTCAGTAAATGGAGACTCTGGGGGAAATATCGCAATAGATAAACCTGTTTCACCTGCGGCTAGTTCTCTGGCATCTTGATAGGATTCATTAAAAATCTCTTCAAAAAAACGATATAAACTCGGACTGGTTTTGAAGGTATCTCGGATGCGTTTACGATGTTCTATAATGGTGTAATGCCAACTATTTGTTCGTTTTTCGGGCTGATATTTATACTTAAGTAAGTGCATTAAAAGTACCCTCAAATTACTTTTTAAAGCATTTTTGTCGCTTCTCCCCATACTTTCCAGTTCCTCTAGTAAGTTCTCTAAATCTATTTCGGCAAACTTTCCCTCTTTTAATAAGTTGATAGTTGTCTGTAACCACAGATAAAAATCCTGTTCATAAAGGGATGTTATTGCAGTTGTTATTGATTGGATAGTTGTCATTTTGTTTGACTCCCTTTCTCTTCTCTAGACATAAGTGTAACATATTCGATAATTTATCGCTGAAGTTAGCTTTACGGGCCCAAATGAGCCGAATTATGCAAGAAGTGCGATCGGTTTGTCAAATCGCACTTTATGGTAGTTTCTCACGCAGGGAAAGCCAAGTGTTGAGTTCTTCATCTAAAACACATTTATCAGTTTCAGCGAGTGCAGCGATAACTTTCAATCGATTTTTAAGTTGTCTTAACTCGCGAATTTCTGCAATGGGTAGAGTTTTCCAATTAGCCGCCTTGTTTTCCACATCTTCGGGCGACTCTTTGATGTTATGCCAAAACCATTGTAGAATTAAGTTAACATCGAGAACAGGGTCGTCGGAAATTACTCCAAGTTTAGCGATCGCCCCAGCCCGCAGCATCATTGAAGAAATTGTAAAAGACTCGCCGCTACCTGGTTTTTTCTGTTCTGCGACTTCCGATAGGCGATCGTAAATTGTGGTTGCTACTTGTGCCCATGTGCGATCGCACAAACCGGAACCATTTTCACCTTTTCGAGCCTTAATAGAGGCAACATCGGCTAATAGCAGCCAGTTAAAGTCTTGTGGTTGGTCAGTTTGACCTGAAAATATGTTTTCGATCCAAATGAGTATGGATTCAGCATCTTGTTCGAGGATGCGATCGATAGTGGGAACGATTTTAGCAAGTGTTACGGGTGGGATTGTCGCAGATGAAGTTGGCGCGATTTCAACCGCTATACCCCCCTGTGATATAATAAGTAGCGATGCTGTTAGCTGCTCTGCGGTTGTACTTGCGTGAATCTTACCTGTCAGAGTTTAGCACTTCAGTCGATCACTTGTATAGTTAGATTTTAATATTGTTTGAGGTAGTCCGTGGAATTAGATTTTTTGACCGAAATTTACAGTTCTTTTGAACCTTTTCAACCTCCCGCAAAAGAGGTTTATGTTGATTGCAAAGATGTTCGCGGGGGTTGGGAAGTAATCAGAGAGTTGGGTCGTAAGATTACCAGATCTAAACAAGCTACCTGCCAGCTTTACTCTGGACATAGAGGAGTTGGAAAATCTACAGAACTTTTGCGATTAAAAGAATACCTAGAGGCTCAGAAGTATTTTGTCGTTTATTTTGCGGCAGATGATGAGGATATTGAACCTCAAGACGCTGAATACGCAGATATTCTATTTGCTTGTACGCGACATTTAGTAGAAGCTGTGAAGTTACAGAACCATAATCCCTTGGTGAACTGGCTAAAAGAACGCTGGGAATCCCTCCAAGATGTGGCGCTTACTGAAATTTCATTTGATGGTTTGAACTTAGAGGGACAGATATCCCAGTTTGCTAAAATCACTGCTAATCTGCGGGCGACTCCAGACAAGCGACGAGAACTACGCCAGAAGATTAATGCTAATACCCCATCTCTTGTAGAAGCATTAAATAGTTTTATAAATGAAGCGCAAAAATGCTTACCTGCCAATTCTCGCGGCATCGTGTTAGTTGCTGACAATCTAGATCGAATTGTGGAGACCAAAGAAGAGGGTAAGCCCAGTAACTATGATGAGATTTATCTGAATCGGAGTGAAATCCTGCGCGGATTAGCTTGTCATGTTATTTATACTGTACCCATTGCAATGGTGTATTCAGCTAGAGCAACACAACTTGAAGATAATTATGATAAACCTGATGTACTACCAATGGTGATGGTACGAAACCCAGATGGTAGCGAAAACCAAGCCGGATTGGCCAAGCTGCGAGAACTTATCTGTCGTCGGGTTGAGGCGATCGAACCGAATTTAGTTCAAACTCTAGAAGGGGCGATCGATGGAGTAAATACTCCACCCGTGTTTGATAGTCCTGAGACACTAAAACTGCTTTGTATGATGAGTGGCGGTCATGTACGAAACTTGATGCAATTGATTCAAAAAGCGATCGAATCGATAGATGAGTTACCCATTACTGAGGAAGCGGCTATATGGGCAATTGAAGAGGCACGGGAAACTTATCAAAAGTCTATTCGAGAACATCAGTGGGAGATTCTGGCGCGGGCTTCTTATCTAAAGCAAGCAGATAATGACGAAGAACACCTACGCTTACTACTGAATCGCTGTTTGCTTGAATATCGTTATTACGATGAGAATCGAAAGTTACGAATTTGGTGTAATGTTCATCCCCTGATTGAAGAAATTCAAAAATTTAAGGATGCACTTGTGAAGGTTCAAGTCTTATGAAGATAGCCAAATCAGAAAAAGTTTATCATGCTCTTTTCCGCTCTTTGAAACGCAGAAAAGGCTTTGGAATTGTGTTTGTACAATGTTCTCCTGGAGAAGCACCACTTTTGATTCAGCAGCTAGAGCAAGATTTAAACCAAAAAAAGATTGCCGTTTTACAGCTAACACAACCAATTGAGAATCTTTACAATATTATTGCTCAACGTTCAGATCGCCAAGATATAAATATTCTGGTAATTCAAGGCTTAGAAAAATCTCTTGAACCTTATATTAAACCAGGATACGGTGGTGATGGTGACTACTACAATCTTGATACTGTTCCTCGGATTCTCAGTCATTTGAATCAACGACGTGAAAAATTTTTAGATCATTTCGGTAATATTTGCTTTGTTTTCATTCTGCCACCTTTTGCTATTAAATATTTTATTCGTCGCGCCCCTGACTTTTTTGATTGGAGTGCAGGGGTGTTTGAGTTCCCTACGGTATCTGAACAGTTAGAGCAGGAATCGCGGCAACTTTTGGGAGTAGAAAATTTTAGGACTAATGCTTACTACTCTCTGGAACAAATTAAACGATCGATACCTTACTTCGAGCAGTCTTTAGGTATTAGTCGGGAAATCAAAGATTCCAGAGGGGAAGCGATTTATCTGGCAAATTTAGGCTTGGCTTATCGCTCTCTGGGACAATATGAAAAAGCAATTAATTACCACAAACAGTCTTTAGCAATTAGTCGGGAAATCAAAGACCGCAGAGAGGAAGTGAATTCTCTGGGAAATTTAGGAATTGCTTACTACTCTCTAGGAGATTACCAAAGTGCGATCGCATCCCATGAACAGTCTTTAGAAATCAAAAGGGAAATTGGTGATCGGCAAGGGGAAGGAATTTCTTGGGGTAATTTGGGCATTGCTTACCAATCTCTAGGAGATTACCAAAGTGCGATCGCATCCCATGAACAGTCTTTAGAAATCGCACGGCAAATCGGAAATCGCCAAGGGGAAGCAGCTTCCCTCGGTAATTTAGGAATTGTTTACAATTCTCTAGGACAATACCAAAGGGCGATCGAATTCCATGAACAATCTTTAGCGATCAAACAGGAAATCGGTGATTGGCAAGGGACAGCAGCTTCCTTCGATAGTTTGGGTATTGCTTACGATTCTCTAGGACAATACAAAAGGGCGATCGAATTCTATCAGCATTCTCTAGCAATCGCACAGGAAATCGGAAACCGTCAAGGGGAAGGGATTTCCCTCCGTAATTTAGGAATTGCTTACGATTCTCTAGGACAATACCAAAGGGCGATCGAATTCCATGAACAGTCTTTAGAAATGGCACGGCAAATCGGAAATCTTCAAGATGAAGCGGTTGCTCTGAGAAACTTAGGCAATGCTTACAACTCTTTGGAACAATACGAACGAGCGATCGCTTTTTACGAACAGTCTGTAGCCATTAGTGAGGCAATCGGAGACTCTTCTGTTTCAGCGGCTACTATGGTAAATTTAGGCAATGCTTACAACTCTCAGAAAGAATTTGAACGAACGATCCCCTATTACTAAAATACGAATTTGTAGTTGGCAATCAGAATTTTACGACTCTTGCCCGCTATTTTTAGTCGATCGCTCTTCTTAGAAATGTTCCAGCAGGGATTTCTCTTGGGCGTAAACCTTTCGCAGCGACTCCAGCCCGATCGCCCCCAACATCAATTTAACCACCCCAACCAACTCTCCCCACTCCAACAATTCAGCAACAGAAACCGCCTCACGAAATTTATCCGCATAAAATTCCACCCAAAAATCCGGCGCGTATCTCTCCTTCAGACTCGCCATCCGCCGCTTCCAATAACCAAAATCTAAACCCGACGGCGATTCCACTCCCACCACCGGCGGAAAGTCGGCATAACTCACAAACCGACTCATACCTTGGGCGTGCACGTACAGGATATGCGCCCAGCACTCGAAGCGATATATTTGTTCTACCTTGATTTTCAGCAGCCGTGCGATCGCCTCTTTTGTCACAAACCGGCTCAATCTGTGTCGGGGGGTTGATTTTGGTCGAAAGCTTGCTAACATAGTTGATATCTTCCTTGGTTGATGTCTCTCTTGATTGATATGTCTCTTGATTTGGGAATTTAGTTGATAAGTTTCTTGTTTAGAGAATGTGGTTGATGAGTTTCCTGCTTAGGGATTGAATTTGGATAGGCGATCGTCTTTAAGTTTTCCAGACGTTGGGGCGATCGCTTTTTACGATAAAATTATAATATACTAAATCTAGTGGTCTGTCAATGGGTTTAATTAGATTGCGGGTTAGAGAATTTGCTGGTGAGAAAGGCTGGACGATTAAAGAGGTTTCTGACCGATCGGGAGTCAACTACAGCACCCTCAGCACCTATTCACGTTCTCCAGGAATGGCAATGGTTGATTTTACTTGTCTGCTGAAGCTGGCACGTACTTTTGATGTGATGGTCGAAGATTTGGTTGAGGTCGTCAAAGAATAGCCGATCGCCTTTTGTAGTATAATTTTGTGACTTATATCAATCACATCTCAAGAGCTTATGGGCTTAATTAGATTACGGGTTCGAGAGTTTGCTGCTGAGAAAGGTTGGACGATCAAAGAGGTTTCAGAGCGATCGGGCGTAGTCTACAGTACGCTCAGAACCTATGCCCGATCGCCCGGATTAGCAACAATTGATGTGACAGCCTTGGACAAGTTAGCCAGGACTTTTGACGTGATGGTCGAAGATTTGTATGAGATTGTCGAAGATTAGGCGATCGCCTTTTGGGATAAAAATATCTCATGATGGTATACCATCATTTGTCAAGTATGGGTTTAGTCAGACTAAAAGTCAGGGAATTTGCCGCTGAGAAAGGTTGGACGCTAAAAGAGGTTTCAGAGCGATCGGGAGTAATTTACAGCACCGTCAGACACTACGCCCGCTGTCCGGGAGTGTCAACCATTGACTTCATTTCTATACACAAATTGGCCCGCACCTTTGATGTAATGATTGAAGACTTGGTGGAAATTGTGCAGGAATAGGCGATCGTCCAGTCAATTGCGATCGCTGTACCCAGCAGCTATGTGTTGTTTTGGTTTTGACTTGCTTCTATTTTAAGTTGCTCAGCCTTCCTGACATATCCCTCCATAAATTCCAGCAAAACATCCCTCATATTTTTACCATCCCTAGCAACAGCCGACTTAAATCGGTTCCGCAGATCCGGTGGCATTTCTACTCTAATAGCCACAGTCTTTTTGTCATTTATATAGGCTCAAGGCTTTAAAATATATACATTTTGATATTTTATCATAACTTCTTTAATGGTTGAGTTACTAGAAATCCCCCAAGCACAAAACGTAGTTGTTACAGACGACGCGCTAACAGTCGATCTATCCGATGGTCGTACTATTTCTGTTCCTTTAGCTTGGTATCCTCGGCTATTGCACAGCACACCAAACGATCGCAATAATTGGCGATTTATTGGTGGAAATGAAGGAATCCACTGGCCCGATATTGACGAAGACATTAGCATCAAAAATATTATTCTTGGTAAACCATCTGGAGAAAGTCAGAAATCATTTCAGCGGTGGCTAGAAGAACGCGGGAAAATATTCTAATACCAAATCTGTCTTAAATACCCTTCTTAGTCCGCGCAGGCGGACTTCGTTTGTGTAGAAGCGGTTTCAACCGCCGAATCATCTTCGTTCGCAATGACACGATCGCGTTATCTGTCCGTCCAGAACTATTTAAAAAAAGCGCCTGAGTTCCCCCAGACGCATAGCATAAAATCAACAAATTGTCAACCCTAACCTAACCGTTTAAGGCTTCAGCACCGCCGGAAACTTCCAGAATTTCCTGGGTAATTGCCGCTTGCCGCGCCTTGTTATAAGTCAACGTCAAACTACGGATCAAATCGCTAGCATTCTCACTAGC
>JAYUGZ010000601.1:0-9433 GCA_043767465.1 Cyanobacteriota bacterium | reverse complement strand
TTCTCTCGATCCTTTCCTTCAGGGCACTACCAAAAAACGTTCCGGTTGAGCGAATGCAAAGAGCCTTTTCATCACACCAATATCTTTCGACCGTTTGCTGCAACCGAATTCTTAGTCTGCGCGCATTCACTACAAATTTGACTTCTAGACTCGACCATACATACAGTTAGCGCACGACCGAAAACGTAACATTTGATGCTAGATGTTAGCTTTTTTACATATCCTCATCTCGCATTTAGACATTAAGTAGATCGTACCGCAATTTCAACATCATAGCTTGTCTGACGCTCGATCGCCAAAACCGCAGTACAATCCACTAATTCAAAAACGCCTTTCTCGGAACCCTCGCCAGTTGGTACGCGCCGCGACTGTCCAACAACTGATATTGATTGGGTTCTAATCCGAATTCCACAAACTTGTGCGGATATCCCAACACCATAATCGTCGGAGAAGTGTTGTTATTGGATTCCTCAATGTAGTCCTTCGCCCCTCTGGGAAGTCGGTAAAAAGTCACCGGATTTTGGGTGTAAAAAACTAAACTCGGTTTCCAGAAACCAATCATCATCAACTCTTCTCCCGGCAGTTTTTGTTGAAGAACAACCTTTGCTAACTCTCTCAGAGGTAACTGGCGGTTGATATCGACCAAATTGTATGCCGGAGTCAGACCAAAAATTATAAATGCTACAAACCCGATAAAGTTAACAACCAAAATCCAGCGTTGTTGACGTTTCCAGAGTAAAAGCGCGATCGCCCCAGCCGCCGTTATCCAAATCGCACCGCCTACCATCAGCAATCCCGACTCCTGAATTGCTTGCGGAAAATTGGGCATTGCTGGATCGTCTCCCAGCCAGTGGTAGCAGTAGAAAGTTGCTCCGGCTATAATCAGTAAAAATATGATATTGAAAATGTAAGTAGCTAACAGCCCTCGCGGTAAAGAATTTGGTTTTTTCTCTAACTTTCCAGGTCTGTTTTGTGGTGGGTTGTCTGCAATAATATCAGTCCACAATAGCGTTACCAAAATGGCAGCCGCGGGGATTAAAGGCAATACATAACTGGGCAATTTGGTGACGGAGATTGTGAAAAAGCTAAAGATGCAGCCGAACCAAAATAGGGCAAATAAACTTAATTGTGCCGATCGCGCTTGACGACGCCAATAACTGCGCTGCCAAAAACGGGTACGCGCGATCGCCACCGGCAAATAAATCGACCAAGGCGCAAAACCGACGAGCACTACAAAAAAGTAAAAATACCAAGGCGCGGAGTGCTTGTTGACTACTTCGGTAAAACGCTGGAAATTGTGATAGCCGAAAAAGCTGTCAATATAAGTTTGACCGTTGTCTAATATAACCAGAATAAACCAAGGCAGGGCGATCGCCAGAATAATCAAAATTCCCGACAGCGGACGCATTTCTCGCCAAAGTTGTCTAAAAATTCCCAAATACAGCCCGAAGCTACCAATAATCAGCGCTGGGACGACAATTCCCACAGGCCCCTTAGCCAGAATTGCTAGGGCAATTAGTACGTAAAAAGTCAGATACCATTTATTGGGAAATCGCGAAGTAGAAACAGTGGAAAGTTCTGCTGGTTCTCTCTGTTCTTCGAGGGTGTAACCCAGGAAAAATGCCAGAAGTGCCGAACACATACAGGCAACTAATAGCATATCTGAAACGCCAGTCCGTCCCCAGGCAATAGTTTGCGGATTTAAAGCGATTAATGCCGCACCAATCCAAGGAGTAGAAAGAAAAAGCGGGAGATTGGGAGATTGAGAAAATATGCCCTCGGACTTCTTCCTTGTCTCCGCTACATCCGCTACATCCGCTACATCCCGCACATTGCTCGTTGCCGAACTTCTATCCGCTACATCCGGCACATTGCTCGTTGCCGAACTTCCTTCTGTCTTCGATAGAGTATAGAATCCGAGGCAAGTCAGGGCGATCGCGCACAAAGCCGACGGAATTCGCACAGCCCACTCGTTCACCCCCAGAGTATGGTAAGCCACCGCCATCAGCCAGTAAATCAACGGTGGCTTGTCAAACCTCGTTTCGCCGTTAAAATAAGGAGTGATCCAATCCCCTGTCACCGTCATTTGACGGGCGGCTTCAGCAAACAGCGGTTCGGTTTCGTCAACTAAGCCGATGTTGCCGAGATTCCACAAGAAAGCCACGGAGGCGATCGCGCACAGCCACAGCAGCGACAGCAACAAAGCTGCCCTGCTCTTCGTTGGCTTGGCGATCGAGCGATTTCTTTGAAATTCTGACAAATTTTTAATAACTTCCTTCACCCAAACTTCCTGCGATTTTAGATTTAAAATTTTAGCTCGCATTAGAGAGTCTACCGAAAGATTCGCCCGATCGAAACTGCAAATTCGATCGCACCCGGTTCAACTCTTAATCTTGCACCGTTCTCAACAAGACCGCAAAAACCAGGTTTCTCAGCCCGCAGCTAAGCGTTTACGGCTGCAAAGTTAATTGCCATTCCCCGGCTGTGGCGTTCCAAGCGGGCGAGGCTGTCTCCCCGGCGACGTAAGGCCCCCAGTAGCGGCGAGAACCATCCTGAGCAAAAACCACCAGAATGTCTCCCGGTTTGATTTGTAACTTGCCCTCCGGCAGCGATAGCATCAATCCCTTGCCGCCGCCTTCCCCGGGTGCAAAATCCCAGTGCGCCGGTGTGCCGTAGGATTTCTCGGCTTGCCGTTTCGACAGCAGGGCTACTCGCACTGGGCGATCGCTGCGGTTGCTGACGCGCAAACTGCCGATCGCTTTGCCATTGACAGGAATTGAGGAATTACTTTCCTCGACAGGTTCCGGGGGTAACTCCGGTTTCGGCCCTTTAGCAGTGTCTGTGGAGGCTGTCTCGACTCTCGAAACCGGGGGTATTGGGGGGAGTGCGGTGGCTGCGGAGGGCAAATCGCTCGGTCGATTTGCACCGTTGGAGATCGTGATTTCAAAACGTCCGAGAAACATTCCGGTAATTAGGACGATCGCCGCTCCAATTAAAATCTGGTAAATTTTAAGCTTCATAAATTTTATGCTTAAAGGATAGACTGCACACCCGCAATTAGTCATAACTATCTTTAATGTAGAACCTGGGGCTGCTGTGGCACAAGATACATTTACACTGTATTACTTGACGGTTCTGGGCTATAAGGATCGCGATCGCTCAATACCATCTTAAATTTTAAATTTTAAATTTTACACTTTAGATGGCATACTGACCAGGTAAAAAATTGGACTTTTTGGCGATCGGCATTTTTTACTCATCGGCCTAACTTCTAACTTCTATGCAGAATACCCGAATTAACAGATTGATTGATGTTCTGGGCGAGCAATTCGCACGCTGGGCGAGCAATCCTTGGCGGCGGATTTCACTGTTGGTAATTAGCCTGCTGTTCGGCAATTTTTTGGGAACAGCTATTTCGACAATCGCCGGACAATCCGCTGATTGGGATATTATCGCGGCCGGGCTGTTGGTATTGTTGACGGAGTTGGCGAACCGGCTAGTTTACGGCGGTAGGCCGGCTGCGGCGGGTTTTTTGTGGGTGGAAATACTCAATGCTCTGAAAATTGGTCTGACTTACAATTTATTTGTGGAAGCTTTCAAACTTGGCTCTTGAAAAATTGTAAAATATTTGTCACTTTAAGATATTATTATTTGCCTAAAACTAGCTTCCGCCTAGAAAGTTTTGATACAACTTTAAAAAAATAATCCCACTCCCCGCAGCCTGCCAACTGATACAGAAGTCTTAAATTATTAAATGATATCGTGTCGGCTCAATTAATCGCAGTAAAATTAGTTTGTAGTGCGGACTTCAGTCCGCACTACAAGCCGTTTTTGTTAGGGTAAGCGACTGGATATGATATCATCGAATCCTCCAATCATCCAATTCTAAAATCTAAAATTTACAATGGTTGGATCGCCTGTAAATCCTGTTGAAATTTTGCACCGCTGGCAAACTGGCGATCGCCCGTTAGCTCTCGACTTCGATCGCCTCGCCTGTTGGGAACTTGCCGATGATGGGCGATCCTCTTCGTTGGCTTTCCTACCCTTCGGGAACCCCTACGGGGAACGGATCGCTTCGCTAACGCTAACGCACGCTTTTAACATCACTCCTGACAATGCAGCCGATGTTGTCCGCCGCAAAACCGATTTATTCTTTGCTCTGCTTGACGAACTGCATACTTTCCCCGTCAAGTCAACTGTTTTTCTCGAAACTTTGTGGAATCTGTGGCTGCCGCTGGCGATGCAACTATCGACAGAAAAACAAAGTTTAAACCGTCCTCTCATTCAAGGAATTTTAGGAGGACAAGGAAGCGGAAAAACGACTTTATGCCAGGTTTTGAGGCTAATTCTGGGAAAATTGGGATATTCTACTGTCAGCATTTCTTTAGACGATCTTTACAAGACTTATGCCGATCGCCAAAACCTCCAAAAACAAGACCCGCGTTTGATTTGGCGCGGCCCTCCCGGCACTCACGATATTGACTTGGGAATCTCCGTTTTAGACAAGTTGCGCGCTTCTCCAACTTCCGAATTAGCCGCAGTTGACTATCCAAAAATAGAAATTCCCCGGTTTGACAAATCAGCCTGGGGAGGTGCGGGCGATCGCAGTCAACCAGAACTGATTTCCGGTGCGGATATTGTACTGTTTGAAGGTTGGTTTGTCGGCGTCAATCCAGTCGCTGATGCCAGATTAAACGAGTTTTTGGCTGCGGCGCCGTTTCCGATTTCCACAGAAGGCGACTGTCAGTTTGCGCGCGATATGAATGCTAAGCTGCACGACTATTTGCCGCTGTGGAACCGATTAGATCGGTTGATGGTTTTGTATCCCCGAGATTACCGCCTTTCTCAAGTGTGGCGCAATCAGGCGGAACGGGAAATGATGGCGCAGGGGAAGTCGGGAATGTCTGAGGCCGAAATTAATCGGTTTGTTGAATATTTCTGGAAAGCCCTGCATCCTGAGTTATTTATGCAGTCGATGCTTGAGGGCGATCGGGTGGATTTGGTAGTGGAAATTTTGGACGATCGCGCGATCGGCAAAATCAGTCGGGCGAGCGACTTAAAATCAAGCCTTTAGGGACACTGAAAATAAACTATTTAAGGACACAATATTGTTGTGTCCCTACTGTATTGTATCTGAGATAGTTTTGCGTAACTTACCTGAAATTGAGAGGTGTTTAGTGAGGACTTTAGCCCTAATAATTGATGCGGACTAAAGTCCTCACTACAAACCCGCGCGCGAAATTAACTGCCGGGAGTACCGAGTTCGATCGCCTTTTTCACCAAATCGTCAGTAACATTGCCCGGTGTACCTGTGGGGTTAATTTCCTTAGCCATCGACAGAAAATCATCGGGATTGCCCTGTGCATCTGCCGGCATTGGGATTTCTTGAGGGGCGGGAATCTCAAATTTAGGTGCAGTTGCAGCGGCAGCAGCTTCGGCGCCGGCACTCGTGCGATCGATTTCACTAACGCTGAATTCTTTTGAAGCTTCGTAGTCTGCCGATACATCCACCGTCGGCAACTTTTGTTCTCCAGCTTGCACGCTTTCAGTTATCTGAGCAGCGTCAAATGTTTGAGTATTATTTGATTCTGTATTTATTTCAGACATAGCCGACTCCTTGCAATTTTTATTTAACTATTCACTGGATCAATACTCACTTAAAATCCGGGCTTTTTCATCTACCCGCAGATGTATCGTTGGCTTCTATCCCAAGGATGATTTATCCTGCGGACGTTGGAGCAGCATTACACCATTTTACGAGAATAATGCAACTATCTGCAAGCAAGAAACCCATACACTATCAGTGATTCCCAATTCCCAATTCCCAATTCCCAATTCCCAATTACAAAATCGTATTACCTCTCGGGGATGGTGACTTGTACTTACAAATGTTGATATTTATATATTCTGGAAGCATTTTTAAGGAATTTTATTTATGAACTCACCCGCCGCCACCAATTCTCACGCTCTCTCCGACGATACTCAAAACATGGTTCAGAAAATCAACGGGTTGGGTACAGACGAAAAACTGGCACTCCTTTACTTTGTTTATGAAAAAATGGGAGAGTCAATTACGCCAGCAGCTCCCGCCGCCGCCGAACCAGAATTAGCTCCCATGCTGCTAAATGATTTTTACAACCTTTCCCATGACCAACAACTGAATATCATGCGAGGTATTGTCAATCGCGACGACGCGCCTTATTCTCGCGCTTACGGAGCTTTAACTGCTAACAATCAGTTGGTGGTTTGGTATGCTTGGGCTATTGGTATGGGGGAAAAAATTGTCGATATCCCCGAAGGATATGAGGCAACAGAGGCTGTGAATGGTGTGTTAGGTCAAATTGAAGGTCTTGATTTTGAACAGCAAATTTCGGTGCTGCGCGACGTAGCTAATAATATGGGCTACACCGATGTTAAACCAATTGAGACTCAGGCTCAAGTAGGGAAAACTTCTAGTCTTTAGGAAATAAGACTCGGCGCTTGAAACCGCGTCTGCCTCCGCAGACTGAAGAATAAAGCAGGCATTAAAAGCCGGAGTTGGTGTAATTGTAGGACATAAATAAACCTCTGAAATGTCCTCTGTTTCTATGCCAACTCCGGTTTTAATACTTGTTTTTTTTAGTTCATGAGTATACTATGTCATTGTCATTGCGATATCTTAGCGAAGCAATCGCCGAATCTGGGATTGATTCGCTAAGAGCTCGCAAGGACAATTAGAGATATCTCGATGTGAGTGAAGTACAATGTTTGCCGTTAGGAATTGGTTTTTTTACTAAACTTGTCGCGGGATTTCGATCGCAAATGTCGAACCTTTTTGTAGTTGACTTTCGGCCGTAATTGTGCCGTTCATCATCTGGACTAAGTAGGCGCTAATCGCTAGTCCTAAACCAGTACCTGGATAATGGCGGGTTGTGGTTTGGTCGGCTTGGCGGAATTTGTCGAAAATGTGGGGCAGATCGGTTTCACAGATGCCGATTCCTGTATCCCGAACGGCGATCACTAGCCGATCGCCATTTAATTCCCGCACTTCAATACAAATGCAGCCCCGATGCGTGAATTTAACCGCGTTGGAAATCAGATTCACCAAAACTTGCCGCAGCCGCAACTTATCATTAACGATACACCGATCCTGCAAGCGCACGCAGACGGACATTGCCACATTCTTTTCGGCGGCTTGATTTCCGAATTCCCGTGCGGCATCCATTACTAAATGCGCTAAATCAAATTCTTCAGTTTTTAATTCTGTGCGCCCGCTCTCGATTTTGGAGAGGTCGAGGATATCGTTAATCAGCACGAGCAGGTTTTTGCCGTTATTTAAAATCCGCCCCACCATATCCGTTTGCTGATCCGTCAGCAGTTGTTTGTGCTGGCGCAACAGCAATTGCGAAAAGCCGATAATCGCATTCATCGGAGTTCGCAATTCGTGGGACATGGTGGCTAAAAATTGCGATTTTAACTTTGCTGCTTCTAGCAGTTGCAATTTTTGCTGTTGAATGCGCCGGCCCTGATTTTCCAATTCTTCCTGCTGGCGAATTAGCAGCTCGTTTTGCAAGCCTAAAAGCTGTTCCTGCTTTTTTAATTTTTCGATCGCCCGCGCGCTGTTAATCGCGATCGCAGCTTGTCTTCCCATCACCGCCAGCAGTTGCAGAGTGCCCTTGTCCATGGCCGCGCTGTCTTTGCCGTTAGCAACCGCCAACACGCCCAAACGCCCGGTTTCCCCGGACTCGATCGCCGCTGCACAGGCCGCCGCTGGCACTCCTGATCCCGACTCAGAGCGCCATAGTTGAGACTCTCCCGTCGCAAACGCCCTCAGCAGCAGGTTGTCTTGCACGTGCGGGGTTTTGCCTTTCTCAAAGTTTGCCGCACCCCCGACAGCGCTGAGTTTGAGGCCGCTGGAATCGCATTCCGGGAGCGCCACCAGACAAAATTCAGCTCCGGCGATCGCCTCCACAGTCGCGTCTGCGATCGCTTGTAACAACTCGTGCAAATTACCAGCCCGCTGGCTCAACAGATTTGTAAACTGATCGAGCGCCTGTAAATCTGGTACTGCGTCCATTTTGCCCAAATTTTCGGCTTTCAAGTTAGCTTCCTCGCTCGCTTCCGAGCCGAAAAATCCTGGTTCTACAGCAGGCGCGGCTTCAGTTTGTGGGAGCGCCTCTATATCTGTGTAGGTTCCCACCCACTCTAAAACATCGTGACTGTCTGGGTTGGCGGGCGAGCCTCGGGCGAGGTTCCAGCGGTAAGTGCCGCAGCGCGCCCGGAGACGAAATTTCATTTCGTAACTTTGCCGGTTCTCAGAAGTCCGCGATCGCGCCAACAGACGAGCGCGGTCTTCTGGGTGGACGTGGGCTAGATAGCCGAAACCCAAAGCTGCTGCTACTGGTACCCCCGTGTACTCCTCCCAGCGCTGCCCTAAATAAGTCGCCCAGCCACTGGCATTTGCTTTCCAAACTATATGAGGAATTGCCTCCAACGGGCGATCGTCCACAGTTTCGCGGTCGCAAACTAGGTGTTGGGGGGCTGTTATTTCTGATGCCTTGTATAGTATTTCCGGGTCGGAAAAGTCCGAGCGAAAAGAGTTATTGCCGTGATAGTGAGTCATAACTGGTTTTATAAATAAGCCTTGAAGGTGAGCCCTAACACCGGCTAAAAAAGGAGTGCTGCTAGCTTTATTGATTTTGACGGCCAATGTGCATCAAAAGTTTTTATAATTTAAAGTTATCTCGGTAGTGGTATCTTTACCTCTATCAAGGGGTGGACAATGGGATAATTCAGTTACACTGTTATAACATTGAGAGCTTACCAGTCCCGATCGCACCTTCCTAGCCTTCTCCGCAAAATAACTTAAAAATTAACTTGCAATAGGGCGACTGGATGAGTATGCTGGAAAAAGATGTGCGGGCTGTCAAACCCTAAATCAGGACACATTCTCAAATTTACTCAGTTTAGCTGAGTCAGTTGACGATATTTTAAAAGTTTAGCGGACAATTGGAAGAAAGATGAGTAAAATTCGCGTTGCATTGATAGAAGACCACGACCTGACAAGAGTCGGCATCCGCACAGCTTTACAACAGCGTGACACTATAGAAGTTGTCGGCGATGCCGCTAACGCTACAGACGGATTGAAACTGCTTCAGTCTACCAAGCCTGACGTGGCAATTGTAGACATTGGCTTGCCAGATTTTGACGGCATTGAACTCACACAAAAGTTTAAAAAATCGATAGCAGCCGACTCCGATCCGGATACCAAAGTTTTGATTCTGACTTTTCAGGACAACGAAGAAGAAGTTCTGGCAGCTTTTGCCGCCGGAGCTGAATCTTACTGAATGATAGATATCAGCTTCGATCAGTTGTTGGATTTAGTAAAAGTAACTCACGAAGGTAACTCTTGGATCGATCCGGCGATCGCGCGGATCGTCCTGAAACAAGCTAG
>JAYUGZ010000600.1:0-1451 GCA_043767465.1 Cyanobacteriota bacterium | reverse complement strand
GTACGGTACTGTGTCGGAGTTTGAGTCGGAAGTTTACCGCCGAGATGGCAGTATTATCTGGATTTCTGAGGACGCGCGTACTGTTTTTGATGCTAGCGGTGAAGTGCTTTACTATCAGGGTTTTGCTGAGGATATTACTTTGCGAAGACTGGTAGATGTGGAACGGCTCAGGTTTACGAATGATTTGGAAACAGCTTTGATTGCTGAAGAAAAGTTAAATGCAGCGCTGTCTGAGAGCGAAAATCGGCTAACTCAATTGCTGGAAGCGGTGCCGGTGGGTATATTTGTGGTTGATGCTGTCGGGAAACCTTGCTACATGAATTCTGGGGCACAAAAAATACTTGGTAAAGGCTTGGTTTCTGATGTTGTTGCTAGTAATTTGCCGGAGGTTTATCAAACTTATTGCGCTGGAAGCAATGAGCTGTATCCGATCGAGCTTCAACCAATTGTGCGGGCGCTGCGGGGAGAAGTGGTGCACGTTGACGATGCCGAAATTCACCGCCCTGACGGGATTGTGCCGATCGAGGTTTGGGGCACTCCAATCTACGACGAACGGAAAAACATAGTTTACGCGATCGCCGTTTTTCAAGACATCACAGAGCGTCAAGAGGTAGAAACCGAGCGCCGCCAATTCACAAACGAGTTGGAAAAAGCTTTAGCAGCGGAAGAAAAATTAACAGATGCTTACGGGCGGTTTGTGCCGCACGAATTTCTCCACTTTCTGGGATATGAAAGTATTCTCGAAGTAAAATTAGGCGATCAGGTACAGAAAGAAATGTCGGTGCTGTTTTCAGATATTCGCGATTTCACGGCTCTTTCTGAAAGTATGACTCCCGCCGAAAATTTTCAATTTATTAATGCTTATTTATCGCGGATGGAGCCAGCAATTACTGAAAATTTTGGGTTTATTGATAAATATATTGGCGATGCAATTATGGCGCTGTTTAATGGCAGTGCGGATGATGCTGTGAAAGCTGGAATTGCGATGCTAGAACAGCTTAACGAGTATAATACCAGTCGCAATCGACCCGATCGCCCGCCGCTACAAATTGGCATTGGAATTAATACGGGTTCTTTGATGTTAGGCACGGTTGGCGGTCAAAGTCGGATGGACAGCACGGTGATTAGTGATGCGGTAAATTTAGCCTCCCGCGTGGAAAATCTGACAAAAGAGTATGGAGTTTCGATGTTAATTACTCACAATACTTTTATACAGTTGAACGATGTTTATGATTTTAGGCTGATCGATCGCGTTACAGTTAAAGGCAAATCGCGAATGGTAACGATTTATGAAGTATTTGCGGGCGATCCACCCGAGTTGCGACATAAAAAGTTAGAAACAAAGACAATTTTTGAGCAAGGTTTGGTATTTTACAATAGTAACAGGTTTGTCGAAGCTACAAGATTGTTTTCGGCGTGCCTGCAAATCAACCCTGGGGATAAGGTAGCTC
>JAYUGZ010000599.1:0-9449 GCA_043767465.1 Cyanobacteriota bacterium | reverse complement strand
AGCAAATCTACCACCGAAATTGTCAGCGAAGATGGCAAAGTTACTAAAATGCTGTTTGCTGATGGTTCGGAATTGGCAACAGATATGATTGTCTTTTCTGCTGGCATCCGCCCCCGGGATGAAATTGCCAGAAGTTCCGGTATAGAAGTAGGCGAACGCGGCGGTATTGTGATTAATGATAGCTGCCAAACTTCTGATTCTGATATTTATGCGATCGGCGAATGCGCACTTTATCAAAATCGCATCTACGGTTTAGTCGCGCCTGGGTACACAATGGCCAGCGTCGCTGCCGATATTTTGGGCAGTGCAGCGGATGACAGCACTAGCACTTTTACTGGTGCAGATATGTCCTCGAAACTCAAACTTTTGGGCGTGGATGTCGCGAGTTTTGGTGATGCTTTTGCTAAGTCTCCCGAGGCTAAAGAAATTGTAGTTGCTGACACTTTCCAAGGCATTTACAAAAAATTAGTTTTAAATCAAGACGGTAGCCGAATATTAGGCGGAATCCTAGTTGGAGATGCTTCTGCTTACGGCACTTTGCTGCAATTTATGCAAAATGAAATTGCTCTCCCGCCGCATCCTGAAGATTTGTTGATGCCGCCGCGCGAAGGTGGAGCACCTGCGGGTTTGGGTGTGGATAGTTTGCCGGATTCGGCTCAAATTTGTTCTTGCAATAATGTCAGCAAAGGGCAGATTTGTGAGGCGATTCGCGATCGCAATTTAACTGATGTCCCCAGCGTCAAGAAATGCACTCAAGCTGGTATGGGCTGTGGTGGCTGCGTGCCTTTGGTGACGGACATCTTTAAGTCCGAGATGAAAAAAGCCGGGTTTGCGGTAAAAAATCATCTCTGCGAACATTTTGAGTATTCCCGTCAAGAATTGTACCATTTGGTGCGCTCTCAAGAGCTGAAAAGCTTTGACGAGACGATCGCACAACACGGCAAAGGCCACGGCTGCGAAATTTGCAAGCCCGCTGTTGCTTCGATGCTGGCTTCTACCTGGAACGACCATATTCTAGAGAAGTCTCACGTTGGTTTGCAAGATACCAACGATTACTATTTGGCAAACATTCAGCGCGACGGTACTTATTCGGTGGTGCCGCGAGTACCGGGTGGAGAAATTACGCCGGATAAGTTGATTGTTTTGGGAGAAGTTGCTAAGGATTTTGGGCTTTATACTAAGATTACTGGGGCGCAACGGATCGATTTGTTTGGGGCGCGTGTGGATCAGTTGCCCCTAATTTGGCGTCGGTTGATTGATGCGGGATTTGAGTCTGGACACGCTTATGGTAAGGCTTTGCGGACTGTAAAATCTTGTGTTGGTAGCACTTGGTGTCGCTTTGGGGTGCAGGATTCGACGAGTTTGGCGATCGAGGTTGAATTGCGGTATCGTGGTTTACGAGCTCCTCACAAATTCAAGTCTGCTGTCTCTGGTTGCACTCGCGAATGCGCGGAAGCTCAAAGTAAAGATTTTGGGATAATTGCAACTGAGAATGGTTGGAATTTGTATGTGTGCGGCAATGGCGGGATGAAGCCGCAGCACGCGGTTTTGCTGGCGTCTGATATCGATAAGGAAACTTTGATTAAGTATGTCGATCGCTTCTTGATTTTCTACATCCGCACTGCCGATCGCCTGGAACGCACTGCTACTTGGTTTAATAAGCTTGAGGGCGGAATAGAATACTTGAAGCAGGTGATAATTGAGGATTCTCTGGGCATTTGTGCTGAGTTGGAAACGCAGATGGAACATTTGGTGAATACTTATCAATGTGAGTGGAAAACGACGATTGAAGACCCGCAAAAGATACAGCGATTCCAGCATTTTGTGAATTCCGATTTGCCAGATCCGAGTATTGTTCGTGTTGAGGAACGGGGACAAACTCGCCCTGCTTACGAGCATGAAAAGGCTCTGGCTGGAGTTTCCGACAAATAAAGGCGTGTCAACTTGAACTCAAACGTATTGTCAGCCTGATTGTTTTAGCCAAAGCCTAGATCTCCCTGGCACCACCTTAAAAAGGGGGGGACAGGAATATTATCAAAGTCCCCCTTTTTAAGGGGGATTTAGGGGGATCGAGACTCGGAGATAAACGAGATTGATCGTAGGTTTTAGACAATTGTTGATACGATGAATGTCGGAAATCGGCAAGAAAATTGTATTAAATTAACAGGAGCAGAAAATGGTTCAATCATTACAGGTTTCCGAGACTGTGACAACTTGGGTAGATGTATGTTCCCTGGATGCGATCGCACCCAATACAGGTGTTTGCGCTTTGGTTGCCGGCCAACAGGTGGCAGTTTTTCGAGTGGGAAACGGGGATGAAGTTTATGCTTTGAGCAATTACGACCCGTTTAGCAAGGCTTTTGTGTTGTCGCGGGGACTTGTGGGCGATCGCAGCGGGACTCTGAAAGTTGCTTCTCCGATTTACAAGCAAAACTTTAGCTTGGCTACGGGCCAGTGTTTGGACGATGAAACCGTAAAAATTCCGACTTTTACGGTTCGGGTTGCAGCCGATCGCGTCCAAGTAGCTGTTAACTAGATTCAGTAGCTCAATTGTGCCAGATTCATCCGCCAACACCTGACATTCCGATTCGGTGTTGGCGGATTTTGCATGGGGGTGCGATCCAGAGCAAGTAGTTTTGCTATAAAATAAAGATCGGACGTAGGGTTGAAACCGCGCCTAGACAAACGATGTCCGCCTCCGCGGTGTAAAGAGGATAACGTATTTTAACCGCCATATCTTCAACCCGCGCACCATCCGGGTTTTGCCTGTATAGACACGGTTTCAACCAGTCTTCTTTCAATGCAAACAAACTCCAGGGGGCCGGATATCAGTATGTTGTTAAAAAAACTTGTTTCTGAAAATAATCCCCAGACAGTGGCAGAGTTAATCGACGCACAACTCAAAACTGGTCAAATTACTTGGCCCCAACTCAAAACACAAGTTTTTGTCCAGCACTGGCGGGACGAATCTTTGCACGAAGTTATGAAAGAAATTGCAGCCAAGCTCGACCAAGAAACAGCGAGCGAAATTATAGAATATTTGACTGCTCAAAACGGTCAACCAGAAAAATTTATTAATGTGTTTTTGGCAGCAGAATGCCTGTTAAAAAGTCAAGAGGGTGTCAATAAAAAAATCGAAAAAAAACTGTTAAACGCTTTAAAAAAGTTATCGCAATACGGCACGGGTTTCCTGATTCTTTATCAAAGCGCTGAAGAATTGCAGGAAACTTATCAAATTCGCTATCGCTCGATCGCCGCGATCGCCCAAACTTGGAAAAACGACCCGCAAACCCTGCCCTGGCTGAAAATACTCGCTCACTCCAGCGACAGCGGCGAAGTCCGCGCCACAGCAGTCAAAGCCATAGCCTGCGGTTGGCCCGACGATCCCGAAATTTACCTGATGCTCAAAAATCTCGCTAAATCCGATCGCAGTTGGGCAGTGCGATCGGCCTGTGTGCGAGAAATGGCTTCGGGTTGGCCCTCTAACAGCGATACCTTGCCGCTGCTGGCGGTACTGGCTCAATCCGATCGCAGTCCTGCCGTCCGCACCTGCGCGCTGGAACAGTTGGCCCTATATTGGAGCGATCGCACAGATACCCTGCTGCTGCTGAGAACCGCCGCCGAATCCGACGAAAATTTGGGAGTCCGAGTGGTAGCGTGGCAAGAAATAGCCAGAGGTTGGCACAGCGTTTTAGGCACTTTATCCCAGCTCAAAAACCTTGCCCACACAGGAAGTTCTACCCTGCGAACCCTAGCGGTGCGGGAATTGGCAGCAGGCTGGCGGGCCGATGCCGAGGTTTGCTTGCTGCTGAAAACCCTCGCGGCATCCGACCACAGCGAAGAAGTGCGCACAGCCTCGATCAAAGAATTGGCCTCAGGAAAGGGGCCGGGCGAAGCAGACATTTACCCGCTGCTGAAAAGTCTCGCCGAGTCCGACCCGAGTTCCACCGTCCGGCAGGCAGCATTGCAAGGAATTGCCTCTGGCTGGCCCTCTCACCCCGCAACTCTGGCTTTTTTGCAAAATATAGCTACGGGCGATCGCGACGCCGAACTGCGCGAAATCGCCCTGGAACAGATTGCCTCCGGTTGGCCCGACAGCCCCGAAACATGGCCCCTGCTGCAACAAATTGCGAGTTCAGACGATTATTGGACTGTACGGCAAGTAGTAGTAGTAGCCGCAGCCACGATGCCGTCAGCCAGTCTCGAAGTCTTTGGCTGGTTGAAAAATCTCGCCGAGTCAGACAGACACCTCAACGTCCGAGAAACTGCTGTGGAACAGATAGCATCTTGCTACGGGCACAGGCGCGAGACGCTGCCTTTTCTCAAAAAACTGGCTGAGTCGGAACCCGATTCTCATGTGCTAAGCGTGCTGGTGCGAGAAATAGCGCGGCGATGGCCAGAAGAGCCGGAAACCTTACCTTGGTTGAAAATTCAGCTTGATTCGGGGAAGGATGAGGTGCGGGAGGTGGCGGTGGCGGAACTCGCTCGCCATTGGCCCGATGCTGCTGAAACTTGGATGATACTGCACGCTAAAGCAGAGGGCGATGAGAGTCCGGCGATCAGGCAAATCGCTTTGCAAAAGTTAGCCCGGGGGCGGACAAATGAGCCTCAAACTTTTGAGTGGCTGAAAATTAGAGCCACCCAGGATGAGGATTCGCAGGTGCGGGCGATCGCCCTGGTAGAGTTAATGCGGGGATGGAAGGACGAACCTGGAATGTTTGAGTTTTTGCGCGATCGCAGTCTTACCGATCCCTACGATCGAACAGGTTCTTTTGCTTACAATCCTCGGTTCACAGCACTCGAAGCAATTATCGAACATTATCCCGAAAATGCGGAAACTTTGCTGCTGGTGCGATCGCTTGCAGTTTCCGACGCAGACGAGCAAGTGCGCACCTTAGCGGGCCGCCGGCTGAGGAGCCAAGACTGGTAATTAGTCATTAGTCATTAGTCATTGGTCATTAGTCGTTAGTTATTAGTCGTTAGTTATTAGTCATTAGTTCTGAGCCGGTGTTTTTAACAATCTTAAATCCCCAATCGATTCATTCCCACAACAGGGCGATCGCAAACCGCACCGCTTCCCCCATCATCGAACAGCGAACACTCGCCGAGGCCGTTTTTTCCCACATCAGCAACTGTTCCCGAAAACCCGCGTCTTGCTTGGCCCGCTGCACGATCGCCTGACTGATAACTTTCTTCTGAATTTGCTCTGTCGGGATACCTTGCTGCTTCAAATAATCCAACAACCGCTGCACGCTTTCGGCGAATTTATCCGGCGTTTGAGACATCAAAATAAACGAAATTTGGCGCACCATTCGCTGATAGATTTCCTGTCTTCTGAGCAACAGCTCCTTTTGGCTCAGCATCGCCGCCTGCGGTGTTGCTGACTCCTCCTGGGAACTGCGAGCAACCGCCAAGCCTAGCAAACTCAAAATTTCAGCGTCCTTAGCTAAAACCTTTTCTAACATATCTGGATAAAGCGCCAAAATGCGATCGCCCAAAATCTTGCCATTCACCAAATGGTTCGCGCTCAGCCGCAGTAAATGTTGTTCTCGGGCCGACTCAAAAAAATGTACAGTCAACTTTAATTCGTAGCTCTCCAACTCCACCTGACGCACCGTAAAAACCAAAGCCTCCCAATTAGGAGATTGGGCAAAACACACCTCCACAATCGAACTTTCCTGTTGATATTGCCGCCCCAATTCCCCAGACTCAAAATCGCGATCGGCTGGCAAGCGATTTGCCGCAACTTTCGCAGTATAATCAAAGTTAGTAAAAACATAGGCACAGTCAACTTTCGACAGCTCGACATCTTGAACCTGCCAATTTTGAATGCAGCAACCCGTAAGCTGCGCCCCCTCCAAATTCGTCCGAATCAAACGGCACTCAATCAAACAAGCTTCTCTTAAATCCGCCTCAGCCAACATCGCATCCATCAAATAAGCGCCGCTCAAATCAGCTTTCCGCAAATGGGCACTGCGCAAATTAGCCTCGCTCAAATCTGCCCGCAGCAAATACACTTCTTGCAAGTTAGCTCGCACCAAAAGCGCCTGCTTAAAACTCGCTTTCAACAGATAAGCACCCGCCAGATTAGCTCGACTCAAATCAGCCCGATCCAGCACCGCCTCTGTCAAATCCGCCCCCGCCAGCACAGCTCGGTGCAAGTCAGCGCCCGTCAAATTTGCCGATCGCATTTGAGCGCCATTCAAGTCAGCTTCAATCAAATTTACACCGCTCAAAATTGCCGATCGCAAATTCGCTTCCACCAAATGCGCTTCCCGCAAATTAGCACCCGTTAAATTAGCACCGACAAGACTAGCGCGGTTGAGATTCGCCTCCATCAATTCCGCCCCCATCAACTGCGCGCCGTCGAGTTTAGATTTTTCCAAATTAATTTTGTCAGATTTAACGTTTTGAAGATTAGCACCGCCCAAATCCGCCTCAGGAAGCGCCGCCCAATTGAGATCTGCCGCTTCCAAACAAGCAAGGCGCAAATCCGCTTTCGCCAGATTTGCTCCGCTCAAATTTGCCCCGCTCAAATTCGCCCCAGCCAGCCCCGCACTGCGCAGATCCGCGCGGCGCAAACAAGCCCCAATTAACTTAGCATTGCTCAAACAAGACCAGCTCAAATTAGCACCCGTCAAGTTAGCACCAGTTAAGTCTATTTCTCGCAGGTTGACACCGCTTAAACTAGCACCGCTGAGGTCAATATGAGCAAAGTTGCGCTCTCCCTCTTGATAGCGCTGTAAAAATTCCTGTATTTGCATTCGCAGGGGAAGGGGAAGGGGAATGGGAAGGCAAAAAAACTATTTCTAATCTGGCAAAATCACACTTGTCATGTTTGTAGTTAGGACTAAATTCCTCTGATTTTATGCGGACTGAAGTCCTCACTACAAACCAATTTAATACGGGACATCATCGGATTCAGAAGTTGTGCTGATCGGATGATTTTAGAGAAATCGCTGCAATTCCTGCTGCAAATACTTTGCCCATTTGGTCGCTAGAGGAACTTCTGTAAAAGGAACCTGCACCGCCGCAGCATCTTTTAATAAAAATTCTAGGGCGATCGCACTTCCAGAATTCGGCGGCGATTCTAAATCTACCACAGCGCCGTTAACTAACAACCTGAGCGACTGCACATTTCTCAAAGAAAAAGTTTGCAAATTCACAGGCCCGCTGCGAGTAGGTTTCCCCCAAGTCAAACAGTCTTCTTGCTGACCGAGTACAGCATAAATATCGTACTTTGCCTTGGCGAATTGTTCCGCCCAGACGCGATACGCTTCCAGCTTTTGATACTCGTTCCATCCAGCCCACGCCAGAGAAATAAAAATTGCCAGCAGCGGCAGCCACATTAAACCTCTTTCCATGCAATATCCTTGTTGAAAATACTCCCGGTTTTGTTTGCCATCTGCTCTCATGATACAATTGATTGAACTCTGCAAACTTGCTCGGCAATTTAAACTAGAAATTAGAGCAATTGGCGATCGCCAGGGCAGCCCGCGCCGCCAAATACCAAACGCCCGCGCCCCAGCAATCCAGAAGCCGCTGCCCGTAAAACTGGCGATCGCGCTGAAAATTGGGTGATCAGAAAACTGGGTTTAAAACCCCGTCCTTATTAGGACGGCTTTAATCGTAAACTTTTGTTGCAACACTCACCTTCTTTGTGCTGGATGGCATAGCATAAGGTGGGAGGCGAAGCAATGATAATATCTGAATTCAAAGCTTACGGAAAGAAAAGCCAATTCACAGCAGTTTTTGACGCAATTCGTACTGCACAATTTGTCCGCAATAGCTGTTTGCGCTATTGGATGGACAACCCAAAAGTTAACAAGTATGACTTGAATAAATACTGCGCTGTCTTAGCTCGCGAATTCCCCTTTGCTGATGAACTCAATTCTCAAGCCAGACAAGCTAGTGCTGAAAGAGCCTGGTCTGCTATCTCCCGATTTTACGAAAACTGCCGATCCCCAGCAAAGGAGGGTGGCAAAAAAGGATACCCGCAGTTTCAGAAAGACTGTCGCTCTGTTGAGTACAAATCGACGGGCTGGAAGCTTGCAGGAGATCGGAAGTCAATCTCTTTTACCGATAAAAAAGGAATCGGACGACTGAAGTTAAAAGGAACGCGGGATTTGCACTTTTACCAAATTGCTCAAATCAAACGGGTGAGATTGGTAAAACGTGCGGATGGCGTTTATGTCCAATTTTGTGTTGGTGTTGACCGAAAAGAACAGATTGAACCTTCGGGAAACACGCTCGGGTTAGACGTAGGACTGAAAGAATATTACACGGATTCAAACGGGGTAACGGTGGAAAATCCGAGATTCCTAAGAACTGGTGAAAAAGTTCTGAAGCGTTCCCAAAGAAGGGTTTCCCGGAAAGTAAAAGGTTCAAATAATCGAGGCAAAGCCCGACAGATTCTGGGTAAGCGCCACCTCAAAATAAGCAGGCAGCGTAAAGACCATGCAATTAAACTTGCACGGTGCGTAGTTCGGTCAAACGACTTGATAGCCTACGAAGATTTGAGGATTAAGAATATGGCAAAGAATCACTGTTTGGCTAAGTCAATAAACGATGCATCTTGGTATCAGTTTCGCATCTGGCTCGAATACTTCGGCAAAGTATTTGACAGAGTGACGGTGGCGGTCAACCCGCAATATACCAGCCAAGAATGCTCTAGTTGCGGTGTAATTGTGAAGAAGACGCTATCTACTAGAACCCACGTTTGTCAATGTGGGTGTAGATTGGATAGAGATTTCAATGCAGCTAGAAACATCCTCAGTCGGGGATTGGGTACGGCGGGGCACGTCGGAACCTTTGCGAAGCACGCAAGCAACGCTTTGGGAGAATCAACCTCTACTTTGGTTGGAGAAATCCTGCCCCAGCAAGTTGGCTCGTAGATCGAAGAATCCCGCGGTACGGCCCGGGAGTGTCAATGTGGTGAACAAGCCTTCCCTAAACGGACGATCGGCCATGAAAAAGTTTTTCCTTTTGTGCTTATTTTTAATCGGGCTCGGCTGGGCAATTTCTAATTTCCCAGGACTGGCTACTCAAGGTACTTACGACTCGATTTTGCTGGATTTCCGCGAAGATATCGGTGCTGCTGAGATTGCGAAAGAAGTAAATGCGATCGCCCAGCAGTATCAAATCGCACCGAAACTCAACAGCGAATTTTCAGCATCAGATAATGTGTATGTTGTCAAGGGCGATCGCACTTTGCTAAACGCCCTGAGAAAATCAAATTTGGCTAAAGATACCGAATACATTGAACCGAACTACGTCTACAGCGCCTTCGAGATTCCCAACGACCCCATGTATACCAAACAGTGGAATCTCCGCAGCATCAACGTAGAATCTGCCTGGAACGAAACCAAAGGCAGCGGTACAACAGTAGCGATAATTGACACCGGCATTACCCCCGTCGCCGACTTAAAAGAAACCAAATTTGTACCGGG
>JAYUGZ010000598.1:0-1455 GCA_043767465.1 Cyanobacteriota bacterium | reverse complement strand
ACACTTGTTGTTTCTCAAGTCAGAATGCCCGCCGATATCTAACTCACTTTTGAACGCATCTGCGAGGTACGGATGATGGATGGAATTAATGCGGCTGTACGCACAAAGCACAGTCTGTTTGTTTGCACTGCTTGCGCGAGTGTTTGGAAAAACGGCAAGCGAGAAGGCAAAAGCGGCGGCCAACAATTCATGGAAGATTTGTCGCAACTTGCTAAAAATTGGGAATTTTCCGATAAATTTGATATTCAAGAAGTTGAGTGCATGAGTGCTTGCAGTCACTCTTGTGCTGTGTCTTTTGCTGCTGCTGGAAAGTACACTTATCTATTTGGTGATTTGCCTGTAAATGAATCGGAAAGTGTCGAGGCTGTACTTGAATGTGCGGGTCAATACTATGCTAAACCAGACGGTTTGTTACCTTGGTCTGAGCGTCCTCAAGCTCTGAAAAAAGGCGTTTTGGCGAAGATTCCGCCGCTAGGTAATTGACAGTATTCCTGGTTCCCAGGCTCTGCCTGGTAACGCATACCCAGAGGCTCTGCCTCCTCTTAAAAGCGCGAGTTATTTCAGCGAGGCAGAGCCTCTAGATCGGTATTCCCAGGCAGAGCCTGGGAACGAGAGATTTCACTTTACCAAACAACAACAAAATTATCAATGCACAAAATTCCTGTTACAGTTATTACTGGCTTTCTTGGTAGTGGCAAAACCACTCTAATTCGCCACCTATTGCAGAACAATCAAGGCCGCCGCATTGCTGTTTTAGTTAACGAATTTGGCGAAATCGGTATCGATGGAGAACTGCTGCGCGATTGCCAAGTTTGCGATGATGATGAAACTATTACTAGCAATATTGTCGAGCTCACAAATGGCTGTCTTTGCTGCACTGTTCAAGAGGAATTCTTGCCGACTATGCAGGAATTGTTGAAGCGCAAAGACCAAATTGATTGTATCTTGATTGAGACTTCTGGCCTCGCACTTCCTAAGCCTTTGATTCAAGCTTTTCGCTGGCCGGAAATTCGCACGGGCGCGACTGTGGATGGTGTTGTTGCTGTTGTCGATTGCGAAGCTATTGCTAGCGGTAATTTTGTCGGGGATATCGATGCTTTGATGGCGCAGCGGCAGGCTGATGATAGTTTGGATCACGAAACTCCGATCGAGGAATTGTTTGAAGACCAGTTGGGCTGTGCGGATATGGTACTGTTGACGAAGGTCGATCGCGTAAATGCGGAAACTCAGCAGAAAGTGCAAACTTGGTTGCAGCAAGAGTTACGTCCGAGTGTGAAAATTGTGCCCTGCAATGGTGGCGAAATTAACCCCGATGTGCTGTTGGGATTTAATGCGGCCGTTGAGGATGATTTGGATTCTCGTCCGAGTCACCACGACACGGAAGAGGATCACGAACATGATGATGATATTAACTCGACTTTCTTTATTGCCGATCGCGAATTTGAACCTGAAGAT
>JAYUGZ010000597.1:0-1456 GCA_043767465.1 Cyanobacteriota bacterium | reverse complement strand
TTAAGGAAAAGGAACAAGAATTGATCGAACTTCCAGATTTGGAGAAATTGACTGTATATGTGGAAGAGGAAATCAATCGATAATTGGTAATCTATCGTCGGTAATCGGTAATTAGGCAACAAAATTTTGTAGAGACGTGCGGTAAATACTGAGACGAAGTTTGACCATCAAGATATAAATTTTACTCTGGCGGAGTACGTGAAAAATGTATGCGCTCGTAGCTGCGTCAAGCTGAATTTGGCTATCGAGCGTGTCGCATCCGCATTGAGAGACACAGAGTATCAACCAAAACTTGATTTTTCAGCGAAAGTCGATCGGGTAAACAATCGAACAGACGAAGTAAATCCAGCCGACATTCAGCCTCTTCCCACAGGATTCAACTGCTGTTAAGATCAACCTAAAATCCTGTTTCGGGTAGATTTCCCTCGAATACGTCTAGAGTTAGCCTGAGTGCAGGTAGATACTCTTTCCACAGATTAACGGCTGTCGAACTCAACACTGAGTGCAAAGCAATCAATCCCCAGAATCAAGCAAGGAATGAAAGTTGACCTATGAACCTCACAGAATTGAACCTCAAGGATTTTTATAAGCGCGGTTTGCACAGCGCCAAGAAAGGCAACTACGAAGCAGCACTCGAAGACTTCGATCAGATACTCCAAGTCAATCCCGCCGATGCCAAAGCCTATAACAATCGCGGCTTGGTTTACTATTACATGAAAGACTACCAGAAAGCGATCGCCGACCTCAGCCAAGCCCTAGATATCAATCCTAACTTGTTCGAGGCATACTTGAATCGAGGAAATGCTTGGCGCCATCTCGGAGAAAACGAAAAAGCTATTGACGATCTCAACTGCGCTTTAGTAAGCAAGCCTGACAGCCACGCTATCTACAACAACCGGGGACTCGTACTTGCTAATTTAGGACACTACGAAGAAGCAATTGAAGACTACAATCAAGCTCTCTCTATCAATTCCAACAATTATAAAACCTATTACAACCGGGGTCGCGCTTACTACCTTTTGGGACAAAAAGAGGCAGCAACGGAGAACTTTAACGAAACGCTGCGGTTAAATCCTAGATATATCAAAGCTTACATAAATCGCGGTCTCTCTTGCCACCAACTAGGAGACAATACGCAGGCAATCTCCGATTACAACACAGCACTCGGCATCGATCCAAACAATGTTTATGCCTATTATAACAGAGGATGCGTTCGCTATAAATTAAAACAAATGCAGTTGGCAATTGAGGACTTTAACAAAGCAGTGGAACTCGATCCGAACTACGTTAAAGCGTATCTCAATCGGGGTTTAGCGCTGTACAAACTCGGAGATGTGACGACAGCAAACAAGGATTTTTACCACGTAATGTGCATTAATGCGGAAGCTTATCTATACTATCAAGCCCAGCGGTGCACGCCTGATATTAATTCCTACTTCAAGGAAGCGCCGCAGAT
>JAYUGZ010000596.1:0-1456 GCA_043767465.1 Cyanobacteriota bacterium | reverse complement strand
AGATTTGAGTGAGGCGCTGTTGGATTTTGCTACTATGGCGGATTTGCAGGCTTGGCTGGAGGTGCAGCAGTCGGAAAGATAAGAATTTAGCGAGTTATTCAGGGCTTCAATAGCTGATGCACCTTACTCGCTAAATTAAGATATAGACGGCGGCCCTGAGCGATAGACACGAATCACTTTTCCCGTCAATGTCTCAGCAGTAGATATTGCATCATGAATATTGGCAGTCAGTTTAGCAATATCGTCATCTCGCGTGCAGGCAATAATACCAGAGTGGTCAGGTTCCAGCTTATGCAGTTGAAAGAAATCGCGCCGATTGACGGTCAAAACAGCCCTATTTTGAGTGATCGCAAATGCTAATACATCCTCATCAGGTAGTCCAGCATTTCCTGCTTCTTGAACAGTCAGGACATCATGCCCCAAAGACCGCAGATTTTGCACAACTTGTCGGGGAAATTGTTCGTCTGCATAGATACGCGCCATAGGTTTATTTGAGATTTGCAGGTGTATCTAAGATTTCGTCAGCATCATCTTGCTGTCGAATTGCTTCCTCAATTTCGTCTGGATAAGCTTCAGTATAAGCCCAAACATTTACTAAATCAGCAGCACTGAGCTGGGGATAGCAATCTAGGATAAAAGCATCGGTAGCGCCGTCATTTCGATAGCTGGCGAGTAACCAAACGGGAATGCGAGTGTTGTCAATACAAGCATCACCGCCCATCACGCCGGGAGTTTTTGCGATCGGGCGGCCACTGTTTTTCAAACTCTGGGTTAAGATGCTGATTGCCTCAGCTTTGTCGATCGGCGTTAAGGCCAAAAGTTGTGCTTCTAATTCTTTGGTTGTCATGGAAATTTTGGGATTTATGAATTAGGTATCTATTTGGTATTATAGCTCCACAATTAAAAATCTGCATATCTAATATAAATTATTCTCACCTCTACCTTGAGAAGTATCTTTTTATTGCCGAAGCCTGGGGATCGAAATTGCCCGCTTGTTACTCAAAAATTAACGTTAATTTAAACTTTAATTTAGATAAAACTGGTATACAATTCAATTGTTTGCTTGTGAAATATGGAGTAAACATAAATTACGCACTCCCACCAAAGAAACCGGGTTTTCCCCGAATCTGCGGGTTGCAACCAAGTATTTTTGTAAAAAAACCCGGTTTCTGGGCCCCCATCGTAAGTCCTAATTTCAAAACAAAGTTTACCGAACACATCACTCAAACTCAGGATTGAATCGCTTATGATGCTAGAAACGACCGAAATCCCCCAATTAAAACCGCTTTCCGACTCAGAACTCGGCAAAATCAACGCTTACTGGCGGGCGGCTAACTACCTTTCCGTCGGACAAATCTATCTCCTCGACAATCCGCTACTCAAAGAACCCCTCAAACTCGAACACGTCAAACCCAGACTCCTCGGACATTGGGGCACCACTCCAGGCCTCAACTTC